>NZ_JBEXUS010000011.1:0-132622 GCF_040614455.1 Nocardia sp. NPDC005978 | reverse complement strand
GCCTAGGACGCCGCCCTCTCAAGGCGGTAGCGCGGGTTCAAATCCCGTCGGGACTACTTAGAAAGGCCCCCAACCGTTTTCGGTTGGGGGCCTTTCTCATGCGCGGCGCCCTGCCCAACGCCGCCGGCTCGACGGGCTTACGAGCCCGAGCTGCCCGACCCGAAGCTTCCGGTGTCCCCGGCGCAATCGTCGGATTCCTGGACCTGCACAGGCGGCGTTCCTGGTGCGGCGGCCACCACTGTGACGGTCTCGGACTTGCTCTTCCCGCCCACGCTCACGGTGATGATGTGCGACCCGGGCGTTGCCGGGGTCCAGGTGAAACTGGGGACCTTCGCGGCAGGGCTGTACCCCGTACCGCTGCCGAGGCAGACGCCGTTGTCACGGAAATACGCGCGGTTGTTGAAGATCGTGCCCAGGTCGGCCTCGACCATGTACTGCACCGTGTACTCGCTGCCCACCGTGTACGTGGTCCCGAGAACGTCGACCCAGGTGACGCCCGCCGCCGCCTGTGGTGCGGCCACGGCCACCACGGCCGAGGTCGCCGCCAAAGCCGATACGCCCCAGCCGATGCGGCGGCGAACTGTGCTGTTTGTGCTCATATCTGTCCTTGGTTCTTACACGCGACGCAAGATCGGCGACTGTGGGAGTCACCGGCGCGGTGATGGAAAATCTCAGGAGCCCGCGCCACCAGAGCCGGAGCTGCCGCCGAAACTGCCGCTGCCGTCGCATCCGGTGGTGGTGGCGGGCTCGGGTGTGCTGCCCGCGGGCGCCTCGGCGACGTTCACGGTGAACGAATCGGATCGGACGCCGTAGGTCCCGTACGACTTCGCGGTCACGGTGTGAGAACCGGCGGTGGTCGGAGTCCACCGGAATCTGGCCGGACTCTGGAGCATCGTGGATCCGAATCCCCAGCTGACGGTGACGCTGTAGATGCACTTGCCGTTGTCGGTGACGACGTACTTCTCGCCGATGAAGGCCGCGTCGCTGTCACTCTCGAGCCACATGTCGACGCGATACGTGGTCCCCGCCACCACGGGCTCGTCCGGTGCCACCAGCGCGCCGACGCCGGCCGACGCCTGGGGTGCGGCCATCGCCACCGTGGCCGAGATCGCGGCCAATGCCGTTACGCCCCAGCCGATTCGGCGAGCCGGGCCGCTGCGTGTACTCATCCATCGCTCCTTGTTCCATGACCCCGATCGGCGGGGTCGAGGAACGCTAACGTCCGGAATGAGTGAAAAGTCTCGATTTCAGAAAACCGCCGTGCCAGCAATTCCTGGGGCATGACGGGCTCGGCGTTCGGCCCGCTACCTGCTGGTTCACCGGTTGTGGGCAAGTGTGGGGGCTGCCCGGCCGGCCGGGTTCCGGGGCGGTTGCGGGCGTGTGGAATAAACGGCTGGCGCGGCTGATTATTGTTGGTCGTTATGAAGGAAAAGGGGCGCAAGGTTATCGCCACGAACCGCAAGGCGCGGCACAACTACGCGATCATCGACACCTACGAGGCCGGGATCGCGTTGGTCGGCACCGAGGTGAAGAGCCTGCGCGAGGGTAAGGCGTCGCTCGTGGACGCCTACGCCAGCATCGATGACGGTGAGGTGTGGCTGCGTGGCCTGCACGTGCCCGAGTTCTCGCACGGCTCGTGGACCAATCACGCGCCGCGACGCACCCGCAAACTGCTGCTGCATCGCCGTGAGATCGACAAGCTGCTCGGTAAGACCAAGGAGTCCAGCCTGACGCTGGTTCCGCTGTCGATGTACTTCTCGGACGGCAAGGTCAAGGTCGAGCTGGCGCTGGCCAAGGGTAAGCAGGACTACGACAAGCGCCAGGACCTGGCCAAGCGCGATGCCGAGCGGGAGGTTGTCCGCGAGGTCGGGCGCCGGATCAAGGGCATGCGCGGCTGACCGTTCCTCCGGGAACGCGCAGGTCGGAAACGCCCGCGTGACGCGCGGATAATGGGATGATCCGCTGTTTCAGCGGTGTTAGTATGACTGGGCCCGGTGCGAGCCGGGTGGTTCACTCGAATCGGTGAACACAGACGGGGCTGAACGGTTTCGACTGCGTACGTTGATTCAGGGGAAGCGTGTCAGTGCAGGCAGGAGACCACTGTATAAGCGTCGCTGCAACCCTATAAGCGCCGATTCCAATCAGCGCGACTACGCTCTCGCTGCCTAAGTAGCGAAGCGTGTCTGTCAGCCCGGGTTCGCCCTCGACCCGGTCACTGGCATCAGCTAGAGGGCTTACCGTTCGGCTCGGTCGCGGAGTTGAACGGAACATCAAACAGCGACTGGGATCGTCATCCTGGCTTGTTCGCATGACTGGGAGATCCGAGTAGAGACGAAGCGAACTGCACACGGAGAAGCCCTGGTGACACGGCGGAGGACCCGGGTTCGATTCCCGGCAGCTCCACTGACACGAAGGCCCGGTCCTCGGGGACCGGGCCTTCGTCGTTTCGGCCGCCCGCGGATCCGACGGGGCGGTTCGAAGCGCGTCGCCATGTCGACTGCGGCCGGACGCCAAGAGCTGGATTACCGGGCCCGCCCGGTGGGGTGACCGGTCCGCTCCCGCGACTGCTCCGAATCAGGGGAATGGGGAGTCACGCGGGTAGGACCTACTTGTGCCGGGACATCAACGGCGACGCGCATCTGGTGCCCGAAGAGGACCTGATTCAACGGACCTCGGCCTACATCGTGGCTATACGGGACGACACCGTATTACTGGTGCGGGACGGGTACGCGGGACAAGGGCTGTGGGATCTGCCCGGGGGCGGTCTGGAGGAGGGCGAGGACCATCTGGATGCCCTCGATCGGGAGTTGCTGGAGGAGACGGGACTTCGGCTCGAGGGTGAGCCGGTCTACCTGACCGAGTTCATCGAGTACTTCTTCGACCTTGGAACGCGGTCGGGGTGGGAAAGTACCCGGCGCTACTACGCCGGTGGGGTGACCGGGTCCACGATGGTCGGTGGCAACGGCACGGATGTCACGGCGTGCGAGTTCCGTCCGCTCCCACTGAACACATCGGAGGCAGGGGCGGTGGCGCGGAAGATCACCGAGTTGGCCCTGTCCCGCGACATCCCAGCCGGTGGTCGAGGTCCTCGAACGCGTTCTTCGTGAAAGTGGCCTTCATTTAAGCTCTTTCGAGAGTTTTTCGAGGTCGACCTCGACGGTGTCCCCGGACTCGAGCTGAGCGATGCCTTGTGCGAGCCGGGCAGCGTTGGCCGGGTGCTCGATCAGCGGATGCAGGTTCGACCCCGTGTGTTCGGGCGACATCGAAGTCATGATCGGTCCTCTCGCGATGGCCTGTTTCGTGGTTCCGGATTACGGTACGACTCAACGATCCGAGGCTGCGGGAATCCTGGCAATTGCACGGTGAGGGGGATTCTGGGGTGAATGAGGATCGGGAGTACAGCGCAGCGCTGGGGATCGGGGATGTGGGGGAGAGGGTTGCCGCTTTTCGGCGGTTGGCGGCGGAGCGGACCGATACCTCGACGCGGTATTACGACGACGAGCCTGCCTTCTATCAAGCACGTGCGCTGTTGGAGATCGTTCGGCAGGGTTTGGCGGAGGACGACCCCGGAGCGGCCAAGGAGTTGTTGTCCGACGCCCATCGATTGATCAGGACCTTCGATGATTCGGTTGATCGGAGCAGCGGATTCCATGAATTTCGGCAGCTGTGGGCGCGGGTGGAGGGGAATGACCCGCGGGGGCCGCGGATCGACTGGGAGAACCTCGGGGAGAGCCGCTACTACCGGCCGGCGGGGCGGGGAGCGGACCGGGAGTCGGCCACCGGGGAACTGGTCGCGGAGATCGGGGTGGGGCATCAGCTATTCGGGCGGGCCCTCGAGGTTGTTGCCTACGGGCCGGGTTACGACGATGTCGTGGTGCGGGTCGGGGACGTCGGCGACACGGACGTTCGGTACGTCATCGTCCATCTGACGTACAACTTGCGACCCGAGCCGCCGCCGTGGCCGGCCGTGGTGGACGACGTCACATTTCAAGGGCATTGGTAGCGCCCGGTTTTCGGTGCGAAGAACCCCGGTCCGGTCCGGACCGGGGAACCGTCACCTCAGGGCAGGTTTGCTTCCAGCTCCGCGCGGAGGCCGCCGGGTTTGGGGCCGTCGCAGCCGGTGCGGGGGTTGGGGAGCAGGGGCGGGGTGCCGCCGAGGGCGGGGGTTACGTAGACCGTTTGAGAGACGGTGCGGCCGTTCATCGTCGCGGTGATCGTGTGGGGGCCGGGGGTGGTGGGGGTCCAGCCGACCCAGAGGTTCTCGGGTTGCTGTTTGTTCGAGGAGCCATAGGCGGGACGGCCGGGAACCCAGCGGCCGGTGAAGCACTCGCCGTTGTCGGTGAACACGATCTGGTGGCCGGTCTGCTCCACGTCCGTGTGATACGAGATCGTGTATGCCGTTCCCACCGTGAAGGATTGGCCGGGCGACAGCTCGATGTCGAGGGCGGACGCCGGCGCGGCGGCGAGCGCCGTCAATGCCGAGGCGAATGCCAAAGAAGTTGTGCCCCAAACAATTCGACGTGCCATATCGCTGCGTGTTCCCATCCCCGGACTCCTCTATCCCGGACCCCTGACGAGGGGGTCGAGGAACGCTAACTTCCAGCGGCCGGGAAGGGAATAGCTACGTGGGTGTGTGGCTGCCCGCAATTCTCGGGGCGCGGATATCAAGGACCCCGGAATTCGCGGGCCGGGGTGAACTCACCGGCCCGCGAGAACCGTTGTGAGGGTTACGCGTTGCCGTAGGCGGCGGCCACGTCCTCCGAGCCGACCCAGCGGCTGTAGGTGGGGGACTGGGGCCAGCCTTCTGGGGAGTCCTGCCATTCTTCCTGGCGGCCGTAGGGGAGCAGGTCGATCAGGGAGAAGGTGTGGGTCAGTTGCTCGGTGCCGCGGCCGTTGGTGTGCCAGGTCCGGTAGACGGTGTCGCCCGAGCGCAGGAAGACGTTCACGGCGAAACCCTCCTCGGGGGCCGCGTCGACGTCGGAGCCGAAGGGGCTGTTCGCGGTCGAGTACCAGGTCATCTTGTTGCCCACGCGCTTCTTGTAGGCCAGGGCCTCCTCGATCGGGCCCTGGGTCACGATCACGAAGCGGGCGTCGTAGTTGTCGAGGAACTCCAGGCGGGTGAACTGCGAGGTGAAACCGGTGCAGCCGGGGCACTGCCATTCCTTGCCCGGTGACCACATGTGGTTGTAGACGATCAGCTGGGACTTGCCGTCGAAGACGTCGGCCAGGCTGACCGGGCCGTCCTCCCCCTCCAGCGTGTAGTCGGGCAATTCGACCATCGGCAGGCGGCGGCGTTGCGCCGCGATGGCGTCGAGTTCGCGGGTCGCGGCCTTCTCGCGTTTGCGCAGGGCGTCGAGTTCGTGCCGCCAGGTGTCGGCGTCGGTGATGGGCGGCAATGCTGTCGGGCTCATGGGGGTCCTCCCTTGACCGTGGACGCAGAATGCGTGCTGAAGGTATAGACCCGGCCCGGGACACGAATTCATCGGTCCACGCCGATCGAATTCGCGCGCCGATCGCGATCGGCCCGCCACGCGTCCGGGATCCCCGATTCGACGGCACGATAGGGGCAAAGTGGACATATGGGCAGTGACGCGACAGTCGCGGAGACATTCCGACCCCTGCTGCGCCTCGCATTCGGCGCGTCGCCGCCCCTGAATTTCGAATTCTGGGACGGCAGCCGGGCTCCGGCCGCCGGGCAGTCGCCCGGCACCCTGCGGATTCGGTCCAAGGACGCGCTGGCCCATATGGTCTGGGCCCCGGGCGAATTGGGCCTCGGCCGGGCCTTCGTGTCCGGCAGCGCAGACCTCGACGGCGACCTGTTCGCCATGCTGCGCGCCCTGCAAACCGCCGTCCCGGGCAACGCCCGCCTGGGAGCGGCCGGTGCGGTGCGCGCGCTCGGCGCGGCCGGGCGGCTCGGCGCACTGGGCCGCCGGCCCGAACCGCCCCGGGAGGAAGCTCGCCCGCGACGCGGCCGCGCGCACACCCGCGCCCGGGACGCGGCGGCGATCAGCCACCACTACGACGTCGGCAACGATTTCTACAACCTCGTCCTGGGCCCGAGCATGACGTACTCCTGCGCCCGGTTCACCGCGCCCCACGACGACGGCACCGGCCCGGCCGATCCCGCGGTCAGCCTCGCCGACGCCCAGCGCGCCAAACACGACCTCATCTGCCGCAAACTCGGCCTGACCCCCGGCCTGCGCCTGCTCGACGTCGGCTGTGGCTGGGGCTCGATGGCCATCCACGCCGCCGCCACCTATGGCGCACAGGTCGTCGGCGTCACCATCAGCCGCGAACAGGCCGACCTCGCCCGCCGCCGCGTCGCCGAGGCGGGCCTGTCCGCGAACGTCGAGATCCGCCTGGCGGACTATCGCGACCTGGGCGGCGAGCACTTCGACGCCATCTCCTCGATCGGCATGTTCGAGCACGTCGGCTCCGAGCGCGCCGCCGAATACTTCGACACCCTGCGCGCACTCCTGCGCCCCCGCGGCCGGCTGCTCAATCACGCCATCTCCGCCCGCGGCGGCTCGAAGATCCCCCCGCGCTCGTTCATCGGCCGCTACGTCTTCCCAGACGGCGAGCTCCGCGACGTCGGCGAAGTCGTATTGGCCATGGAGCGGGCCGGATTCGAGGTCCGCGACGTCGAATCCCTGCGCGAGCACTACGCCCTGACCCTGCGCGCCTGGGTCGCGAACCTGGAAAGGGACTGGCCCGCCGCCGTCGCCCTGGTCGGCGAGGGCCGCGCCCGAATCTGGCGGATCTACATGGCCGCCTCCGCCCTGGGCTTCGAGGACGGGGGCCTGGGACTGCACCAGGTGCTGGGCGTGGTTCCGGACGAACACGGCGGGGCCGGTCTGCCCGGTACCCGCCGGGCCTGGGGGTAGGGCGAGGACGGGCAAGCTTGGGCCGGGCGCTGATTGCGTTCCCGAGACGCGAAATCACCTTTCGGGTATGGGAAGGGAATCCGGATCGCTCTGCGCTGAAAACTTAGCGCGGAGATAATTCCGTCGACGGTCGATGTTCTATCGCGCACGACATGGAACATGTGAACCCTCGCATCGGCTGCGAATAAGTCTGGGTAACTCCTGGGGCTTGATCCCTGCTACTCCGGTAGGATCGCCCAGCATGGGTGAGTTGCTCGTCCTATGGGACATCGACCATACATTGACCGAGAATAATGGGGTAAACAAGGAGATATACCGACTGGCGTTCGAGACGCTTACTGGTCGGTCGGCGGAGCATCGTGCAAGGACCGATGGCAGAACAGAGCCCGTGGTTATGCGGAACATGCTCATAGATCATGGAATCGAGCCGACCGCCGACCTCATGTCTAGCTTGCTGAAAATCTTGAATTCGACGACAGCATCGAAAATTGACACCTTACGGGAACGAGGTCACGAGCTGCCCGGTGCTCGTGAAGTGCTGACCATTCTCCAATCCACGCGCGGGGTCGTTCAGTCTGTCCTCACCGGTAATACGGGGCCGAATGCCATTGTCAAGTTATCGGCATTCGGTCTTGACTGCTTCATAGATTTCGAGGTGGGAGGATACGGCTCCGACCACGATGAACGGGCCCGGCTGGTCGCCTTCGCCCAGCAGCGGGCATCGGCAAAGTTCGATGCGTCATTCGATAGCTCCAACACCCTGGTCATCGGGGATACAACCCGTGACGTCGAGGCGGGGTTGAACGGCGGCGCCCATGTCATCGCGGTGGCGTCGGGGTCTGACGGAATAGAAGAACTCAGAGCCTCCGGGGCTGAGATAGTCCTGCCGGACCTCAGAGATACCGAAGCTGTTGTAGCTGCCGTGACGAGATTTCGGATATGAGCTGAGGAGGAGTTAGTGGCGGCTCATGGTCGCGACACGTTGTTTCCAGAATTTGGATTCTTCGATATCCGAGGAAACATCCCAGACTCGATCGAAACTGCGGGCGTACATATCAAAGAAGTCTCCGCCCATCATCCGGCGCAGATGGAGGATCGGGGCCATGTATCCATACATTCCATAGACATGCTGGTTGATCAGCATCTCGTCGTCGTATATAAAGATCGAGTTGTAGAGCGTTTCCGATTGCAGTCGAAATGCAATCCCGGATGTTTCTACAAGTGGAGCGTAGTATGACAATGCCATGCGGACGCGTGCCGGTATTCCCTCGAACAGTCGCTCTTCTACGCCGCGCCTTACGCACATTTCGCTATCTGGGTCAGCCATGAGTATGCGGACATCCGCGCCGTTATCCGCTTTCCTCTTCAGTATTTCGATCGAGTCCGGATTATCCTCCGGAAGGAACAGGCTCGCATTGGCGTAGAGCCAAACTCGTTTGCTTGCGCTTTGGAGCAGATCCAGCCAGAGATGCCGGGGAACTTCGGAACGATGCGGATACAGCGTCACGATTTCGGCCTGAGATGCTGCCTGCCTGTCCATCTCCAGATTCGGCCAAAGCCACACCGGTGAGACCCCGAGGACCTTGGCGGCGCGGAGCGCGGCATTGCGCCGGGGTGTCACCCCTCGGGTCACCCAGCGCTGAACGCTCTTCGGGTCCAGTCCGAGCTCAGCCGCGAGCGAGCGCTCGTCGTAATCGCTGTCGAGCAACGTGGCGCGGAGCCGCTCGTTGGGCATGGCCGCCGTACCCTTCTGGGACGTTGAGGGGCGTTGATGTTCGGAGGATACGTCCCGCTACGTTCCCGCCGCGCGGTTTCTACGCCGGCCTGTTCTTCGTAGCGTCGATGTCGGGCGTCCGGGGTCGTTGGAGTCTCGGCCCCGGACCGCCTCACCAATCGTGGACCGTCTGCCGGGGAGGGATCGTGAGTCATCAACCACCGCAACGCCGCAGGCTCTACATCTTCGACGGCGGGGTACTGGAAACCACCGCTTACGGCGACGACGACGATGCGGGGATCTACCTGGAATGGAGACCTCGCCGCGATCGAGAATCCGCCGTGGACCCGGACGAATCAGGGGATGAGATGGACTACCGGCCAACGTGTCTGGGGTACGTGAACGTGCAGGTGTCGGGTCGGAGCCGGGGGCGGGACGAGGCCGAGATCCGTACGCTCGCCGAGCGGTTCGGCTACGACTTCTCGGACATGGTGGTGTACGACCCGAAGTTCGGCCGGCCGCCGTTGGCTCGGCTCAACGCCCAGATCACCCGGCTGGATGCCGAGGCGGTGATCGTGCCGTCGCTGGCGCACCTGATGGACGTGGTGCCCGAGCCGCTGGTCGGGCGGGTCGACGTGATCACCGTGCATCCCGAGCGCACCTATGCCCGGGAGGCGTCGGCGTCCCGGTGGGATCTGCCGTCGGCCCGGCCGTAGCGCCGTGTCGGTTGACGCGGGTGCGGATGGGGCGCATGGTGGGCCGATGGGCGACGGGGTTCGGGACGGGCTGAAGTTCAGCAGTTTGGGTGATCCGCTGTTCGACGGCGCGGACGCCACCAAGGGCGAGCTCATCGACTATCTGGAGGCGGTCGGGGAGCGGCTCGTGCCGGGGCTGCGGGAGCGGCCGCTGTCGGTGGTGCGGGTGCGGCCGGGGCAGGAGCCTTTCATGCAGAAGAACCTGCCCAAGTACACGCCCGACTGGGTGCAGCGCGTGACCCTGTGGGCGGGCAGCTCGAAACGCGAAGTCACCTACGCGCTCTGCGAGGACGTCCGCACCCTGCTGTGGTTCGGAAACCAGCGCGCGGTCGAGTACCACGTCACCCTGCTGCTCGCCGAGCAACTGCACGACTACTCCGGCGGGCCAACACATCTCGTCCTCGACATCGACCCCGCGCCCGAACAGCCGTTCACGCAGGCCGTGGCCGCGGCGGAGCTGATCCGCCGGGCGCTGGCGGCCGACGGCCTCGCGGGCGCGGTGAAAACCAGTGGCTCCAAGGGCGTTCACATCTTCGTCCCGGTCGCGGACGCGGGCCTGGAGGACGCCGCTGCCGCCACCCGAGCCATCGCGGCCCGCGCCGAACGCCTCGATCCCGCACTCGCCACCACGGCTTTCATCCGAGAAGACCGGGGCGGCAAGGTCTTTCTCGATTCGACCCGCGCGGGCGGAGCCACCGTCGTGGCCGCGTACAGCCCGCGGATCCGGCCCGGTGCGACGGTGTCGTTCCCGGTGAGCTGGTCGGACCTGCCCGCTGTTCACCCGCGCGACTTCACGATTCGCACGGCGCTGAAACAGCTCGGCGACCGTGATCCCTGGGCCGAGGACATGCCCGCCCCGCAGCGCCTGCCCGCCGACCTGATCGCCGAGGGCCACACCATCCCGGTGGCCCGGGTGCAGGCCATGCACGAAGGCAAACGCCGGGCACGCGCCCGCCGCGACACCTGACGGAACGAAAAACGGCCCCCGGCAGCGACGCTGCCGGGGGCCGAGTTCGCGGTCCTATCCGCCCGCGCGACGCCGGAAGGTGCGCTTGCCACCCGCGGCGGCGTGCGCGCCGTGCACCTTTCCGGTGTTCTTGCCGGCCCCGCCCGCCGCGGCGTTCGTTCCGTTCTTGCGCTCGAGGGCTTCCCGGAACTTCCGCTTGGTCGCCTCCTGTGGCGACTCCTGCACCGCGTCCGCGGAATTCGCTTGGACTTCTTGTTCATCGGCCATGGGCCCAGCCTCCCACCTTCGAGCCTCCGCGCGGCACTCGATTACCGAGCACAACTCCTATTAGGGCGATTTGTCCGGATATGCTGCGACCCGGGTCACTCTCGAGCTACCCTCCATCCAATCTGAGACGAGTCGGTCTCAGATATGGGTCCACGGACCCGGCTCGATGATTGAGGAACACCATGAACTCACCGTTCGTCTCCGTGGGGCTGCCGCTGGCCCTGGCCGCGATCATGTTCGGCCTCGGGCTCTCGCTCACGGCCGAGGACTTCACCCGGATCGCCCGGACCCCGAAGACCGTCGCCGTCGCGCTGGCCTGCCAGCTGCTGATTCTGCCTGCGGTGGCGTTCGGCCTGGTGCTGCTGTTCGACCTGACGCCGATCCTCGCGGTCGGCATGATGCTGCTCGCGGCCTCCCCGGGCGGGACGACGGCCAATCTGTTCAGCCACCTGTTCCGCGGTGACGTCGCGCTGAACGTCTCGCTCACCGCGGTCAACTCGATCATCGCCGTGGTCACCGTCCCGCTGGTCACCAACTTCGCCATCGGCTACTTCGACCCCAGCGACGGATCCGGAACGCTCGGACTGCAATTCGGCAAGGCTGTGCAGGTCTTCGCGATCGTGCTCATCCCGGTCGTGCTCGGCATGGTGGTGCGCAAGTACGCGGTCGGGTTCGCGGACCGCATGGACCGCCCCGTGCGAATCGGCTCCGCGCTGGTGCTCACCATCGTCGTCGCGGGCACCATCGCGGCCGAGCGCGCCAACCTCGGCGACTACTTCGTGCAGGTCGGCGCCATCGTCGTGCTGTTCTGCGTCATCAGCCTGACCGCCGGCTACTTCATCCCGCGCTGGCTCGGTATCGACTTCCGGCAGGCCATCGCCTGCTCGATGGAGGTCGGCGTGCACAACAGCACGATCGCCATCACCATCGCGATCAGCGTGCTGGACAGCACCGAGATGGCGGTCCCGGCGGCGGTGTACGGCGTGCTGATGTTCCCGCTCGCGGCCTCGGTCGGCTGGCTGCTGACCCGGCAGCGCGCGGCCGAGCCCGCGGTGGCCGAGCCCGTCGCGGACTGACCCCGGCGCGGCCCGACCCGGCGCGGGCCGGGCCGCGACCCGCGAATTCGCCTACGCCCCGGCGGTTTCGCGCAGGATCTGGTCGGTGGCCTCCTGCTGGATGCGCTCGAACTGCGCGCCCATGGCGGCGGCCAGGGCCTGCGCACCCGAGAGCGGGCGCACCATGACCATGAATTCGACGATCTTGCCGTGCTCGTCGAAGGTGAGGAAGTCGCAGCCGGTGACGGCCTTGCCGTCGACCTTGGTCTCGAACAGCAGCGCGTGGTCGCGGCCGTTCTCGTTGGCGATCTCGCGGACGTAGTGGAAGTCCTCGAACACGCGCAGCACCCCGCGCAGGATGGCCGCGGTGATGGCCTTGCCCGGATAGGGCTTGAAGGCGACGGGGCTGATGAACACCACGTCATCGGCGAGCAGGGCCTCGATGGCCTCGGCGTCGCGCGCCTCGACGGCCTGTCGGAAGGAAGTCACCGAACACCTCGCATATGCAACTCGTTGAATAGACGTTGGGGACCCTACCCGGCCGCGCGCCGGAACGCCATGCCCGCCCACCCGCGGCGCCGATTCAGGAAAGTCGGCGTCGGCGGCGTGTCGCCCGGGTCCGGCACCCGGCGTCGCGGGTACGTTCGCCAACGCTTGCTTGTTATTAGCTAACCGAGGTGTTCGAGGCGTCCGCGAGGAGAGCTATGACAACCGTCATCGACGATGCCCCCTTCACCGGATTCCACAAACGACTCGCCATCGCGTGTTCGGGCGGACCGCTGCTGGACGGCTACATCCTGAGCATCGTCGGCACGGCCCTCATCGGCATGACCCCCGAACTCGATCTGAGCACCGCCGACATCTCGCTGATCGGCGCCGCCGCCCTGGTCGGAATGTTCGTCGGGGGCGCGCTTTTCGGCGTGCTGACCGACAAGATCGGCCGCGAGGTCATGTACACCGCCGACCTGGTCGTCATGGCGGCCTGTTCGATCGCGTCCTTCTGGGCCGAATCCATCTGGCTCATCGTCATTCTGCGGTTCGTGCTCGGCATGGCGGTCGCCGCCGACTATCCGATCGCCACCTCGTTGCTGGGAGAGTGGTTGCCGCTCAAGCAGCGCGGCAAACTGCTCGGCTTCCAGATCGTGGCCTGGTACGCCGGATCGGTCCTGGCCTACGTGGTCGGCTACCTCTGCCTGACCTTCATCGGCGACGGCAGCTGGCGCTGGCAGCTCGCCAGCGGCGCGGTGCTGTGCGCGTTCTTCCTGATCATCCGGCAGAGCACCGCCCCGGAATCACCGCGCTGGCTGGCCCAGCACGGTAAGCCGGAGAAGGCCGCCCGAATGATCGAGAAGTACCTGCACGTCAAGGTCGATCCGGCGGATCTGATCGAGGGTGACGTGTCCCTGGAGGAGCACGGCTCGATTCGCGCCCTGCTGCACACGAAATACCGCAAGCGCCTGGCCTTCTGCTGCGGCTTCTTCGTCTGCCAGGTCACCGTGCTGTTCGCCATGCTCACCTTCGGCCCGCAGATCCTGACCTCCTTCGGCATGCCCGAGGGCACCTGGATGGACACCCTCGGCACCGCGCTCATCAGCATGGTCTTCCTCATCGGCTGCCTGCCCGCCATGCGGTTGATCGACACCATCGGCCGCCGCCCGGTCATCGTCTGGTGCTTCGGGCTCATGGTGCTGCCGGTGCTGTTCATCGGCATCTGGCCGGGCATGCCCGCGATGCTCGCCTTCCTCATGCTGTGCCTGTACGCCTTCTTCTGCGGCGGCCCGAACGTGCTGGACTGGACCTATCCGAACGAGCTGTTCCCCACGCACATTCGAGCCACGGCGGTCGGGGTGACCACCTCGGTCAGCCGCATCGGCGCGGCGCTGGGCACCTTCCTGCTGCCGTGGTCGCTGACCAATCTGGGGATGGGGCCGACGTTCCTGTACGCGGCCGGGATCACCGTCATCGGCTTCCTCATCTGCCTGTGGGGCGCGCCGGAAACCAAGGGCCGCAGCCTCGAATCCGCGGCGTCCTAGCCCCGCCGCCCATGACGACTGTCATGGGCGGACCGTGATGGTTGGCAGGTCCGCCGGGGTTTCGCCGTCCGTAGCGTCATTTCTCGTAGCGCACAGTCGAATACGAGGAGTGCCAGCCATGACCACCACCGCGCCCGCCGTGACCGCCCCGCAGGGCAAGACCGACCGCCCGTCGCTCGTGAGCATGCTCGCGCCCATCGCCCGCGACATCGCGATTCCGGTCGCCGCCTACTACGCGCTGCACGCGCTGGGGTACTCGGACCTGGTCGCCCTGCTGGGCGGCGCGCTGTGCTCGGCCGCCATCGTCGTCTTCGGGGCGGTGCGGGCGCGCCAGGTCGATCTGTTCGCGGGCGTCGTGCTCGGCGGCTTCCTGGTCGGGCTGGCCGGCGCGCTGGTGAGCGGGGACGCGCGCATGGTGATCGTGCGGGAATCCTTCGGCACCGTGGTCGTCGGCGCGGCCTTCCTGATCAGCGCGCTGATCGGCAAGCCGCTGACCTACGCCGCCGCGCGCAAGGCCTTCGCCGCATCGCCGCACCTGGACGTCATGGAGGAGGCGTACCGCACCAATCCGGCTGTGCGACGGCTGCATTCGACCCTGGCCCTGGCCTGGGGCATCGCCCTGGTGGCCGAGTCGGCGCTGCGGATCGTGCTGGCCTACCGGCTGCCGGTGAGCACCATGGCGTGGCTGTCCAGCGTGCTGATGATCGGCGTCATGAGCATCATGGGCGTCGTGTCGTTCCTGGTGATCAAGCTGATCAAGAAGACCGCGAACTAGCCGGTTGCCCGCGACGGCCCGGTCCCCTCGGGGGCCGGGCCCGCGTCGCGTTCGGGGCCCGGCAAGTTCTGAGTTTGCGGACTGCGCATTTAAGCGGTTGTGATTAACTGCCGGGAGGATCGGTGAATGGAGCGAGCATGACGGTGGCGCACGGGCCGATCACCCAGATCGCATGGGTGGTCCCCGACATCGAGGTGAGCGAGAGCTTCCTGGGCACGGTGCTTGGCGCGCGCAAGTGGACGCGCATGCCCGAGGTGCACTTCGGACCCGAAACGTGCACCTACCGCGGCGCCCCCGCGGACTTCACCGCGCACATCGCGCTCGCCTACAACGGCGACACCCAGCTCGAGCTGATCCAGCCGGTGCGCGGCGACTCCATCTACACCGAATTCCTGAACGCCTCCGGGCCGGGACTGCACCACATCTGCGTGGAGCCCGAGGATTTCGACCAGACGTTGAAAGACGCGGCGGCGCAGGGCCTGGACGTGGTGCAGCGCGGCGACATGGCGGGGCAGATGCGCTTCGCCTACCTGGACGGCGCGGCGGCCGGAGTGCCCTTCATCGAGGTGGCCGAGGTCGGCGAGAATATGCGGAAGTTCTTCGAACAGATCAAGAGGGAAGCACAGTGAGCGCACGGCCGGTCAATATTGTTGCGGCGGAATCGATTACCGAGTGGACGGCCGAGGTCGACGTGCTCGTCGCCGGCTTCGGCATCGCCGGTGGCTGCGCCGCGGTCGAGGCCGCGAGCCGCGGCGCGCGGGTGCTGCTGCTCGAGCGCGCGGCCGTGGCCGGCGGCACCACCGCGCTGGCCGGCGGCCACTTCTACCTCGGCGGCGGTACCCCCGTGCAGCAGGCCACCGGGCACGCGGATTCGGCCGAGGAGATGTACAAGTACCTCACTTCGGTTGCGCGCGAACCCGAACCGGAGAAGATCCGCGCCTACTGCGACGGCAGCGTCGAGCACTTCACCTGGCTGGAGAGCCTGGGATTCGAATTCGAGCGCAGTTACTACCCGGAGAAGGCGGTCATCCAGCCCGGCACCGAGGGGCTGATGTACACCGGCAACGAGAAGGTCTTCCCGTACCGAGATCAGGCCGTGCCCGCCCCGCGCGGGCACAAAGTGCCGGTGCCCGGCGACACCCAGGGCGCGGCGCTGGTGATCGACCTGCTGGTCAAGCGGGCGGCCGCGCTCGAGGTCGACGTCTGGTACGAGACCGGGGTGACCGACCTGATCGCCGACCCGGACGGGACCATCGTCGGGGTGAGCTGGCGCCGGCCCGGGGAAACCGGTGCGGTGCGGGCGAAGTCGGTCGTGTTGGCCACCGGCGGTTTCGTCATGAACGCCGACATGGTCGCCGAACATGTGCCGTGGCTGGCGGAGAAGCCCTTCGTGCTCGGCACCACCTACGACGACGGCATCGGCCTGCGCCTGGGCCTGGCCGCGGGCGGCGCGGCGCGAAACATGAAGCAGGCCTTCGTGACCGCGCCGGTGTACCCGCCCGCCATGCTGCTCACCGGCCTCGTGGTCAATCGCGACGGACAGCGCTTCGTGGCCGAGGATTCCTATCACGCCCGCACCTCGGCGTTCGTGCTCGAACAGCCGGATGCCGCGGCGTATCTGATCGTGGACTCCGAGCACATGGAACGGCCCATGTTCCCGCTGGCCCCGTTCATCGACGGCTGGGAGACGGTCGAGGAAATGGCGACCGCGCTCGGAATCCCCTTCGAGGCACTGCAATCCACCCTCGACCGCTACAACGAGAACGCCGCACGCGGCGAGGACCCGGACTTCGGCAAATCGGCGGACTTCCTCGCCGCGCAGGACACCGGACCGTGGGCGGCCTTCGACCTGACCCTGGGCAAGGCGCTGTACGCGGGCTTCACCCTCGGCGGCCTGTACACCTCCGCCGACGGGGAAGTGCTGCGCGAGAACGGTTCACCGATCCCCGGCCTGTACGCCGCCGGTGCGGCCGCCGCGACCCTGGCCCAGGACGGCAAGGGCTATTCGAGCGGCACCCAGCTCGGCGCGGGGTCGTTCTTCGGCCGTCGCGCCGGGGCTCACGCGGCCAGCCGCTCCAGCTGACGCAGCAGCTCGGAGGCGGTGACCGGGTCGAAGGCGCCGAACGTGCCGCCGGTCAGCCGCACCGAGACCACCCGCTGTTCCTCCGCCTCGTAGCTGTATCCGCCCTGAATCCCGGGAGACAGGGCGACCCGCACCACGCGGAACGTGCCGAACCTGCGATAGATGCCGTCGTGCGAGACCACCCAGCCGTATTTGCGCAGACCGTAGATGCGGCCGGTGATAATCCGCCGATCCGCGAAGCGGTCGAGGGTCTCCCCGGCCGCCTCCTCGGGGGTGAAGCCGTGCACGTCGCGATCGAGCTGCTCGAAGGGCTGGAGCAGTTCGTAGTCCCGGAACTGTTCCCGCCAGCGGGGCAGCGAATCGCCCAGGTGCAGCGGGTGCGCGATGCCGAGCAGGGCGTCCTCGGCGAGCTCGTACGGCTCGTCGTCCACGTCGGCGAGACTGTGGTCCTGATCGACGCGGAACGCGCCGGCCACCGCACCCGTAGCGTCGAACTCCGCCCACACCAGGCGGCGCGCGAGGTGACCGAGCACCGGATGTTCGAGGATGAGGGAGCGGAAAGCGGGTGCCCGCCAGCGTCGTCCGTCGAGCATGGCGGATTCGAAGCGCCGAATCTGCTCGGCGGTGGCGGTTTTCAGTTCCTCGCTGAACTCCCGGAATGATCGGTAGGCGGCGGGGGCCAGCTCGGGATCGTCGGTGGCGGCGGGCCGGGGCAGTGTCCGCAGCGACCGGCCGTCGAGCATGATCCGCGGCCGCAGTTCATGATCCAGCGACACGGTGAACCGGCGGGAACCGTAGTCCAGGGTCCGGACGCCCGCGGCCAGGCCGAGCTGGGGGACCACCCGGTCGGCCAGTTCCTGCTCGTTCAGGCCCAGTGCGGCCGAGAGCGCTTCGACCTTCTCCGATGCCCTGGTCCGCACGCTGTCGTGGCGGCTGCGCTCGGCGATGCCGTGCAGCTGGGTGAGCGCGACGTCGCCGCCGATCGCGGCGATCACCTCGACCGCCTCGACGGCGCGGGCGCTGCCGGATTTGCTGGGCCAGGCATTGATGAACGGGACCAGTTGGCGCACGGTGTCGTCGGTGCCGACCAGGGCCAGCGTACGCAGCACCCAGCCGCTCTTGGCGGGATAGGCCGCCAGGTGCCAGGCGTCGAAGATCGCCCAGCCGAACGCGGCGGCGGATACCGGATCCACGGCCGCGATCACCTCCGGGGCTCCGGGTGCGTCGCCGTCCGGTCCCCACGCCATGAGCAGGCTCACCCAGCGCACGGCGGCGGCCTCGGGCAGCGCCCGGTCCGATCCGCGCACACGCAGCTGTGGAAGGAGCTGGGGCGCAAGCCATTTGGGGACGCGCGCACCCCGCTTCGGTGCGGCTGCGGTCAAGGCGGCGGGTAGTTCGTCGGGGGCTGCCTCGGGCAGTCGCCGGGCCGTTTCGAGCAGTGGAACTGCCTGCTCGGCAACATATTCCGCGACCAGCTCCGGATGTTCGACCGCGTGCAGACGCAGTGCGCGCACGACTTCCGGCGCGCCGGCAGCGGCCGCCTGCCGGGACAGCAGGCGCATGGCCCGCTTCGGATACCGGGCCGTGGCCCGGGTCAGCTCGGCCCGGACGGCCTTGTGGTCCATGCGGTCCAGCAGCGCCTGATACGCGGCATCGGTGGGGATCTCGGACAGCTGGACGGCGAGGGGTTTGACGTCCTGCGCGGTCCGCGTGCCTTCGCGCCGGAACTCGGCCTCGATGACCGGAACCGCGTCCGGCCCGACCTGGGTCAGCAGACTGTAGAAGGGCGCGTCGCCCCGCATGAGCGGCTGTGTGATCTCCAGGAAGCGGGTCAGCTGCGCCGGTGTGGTGAGCGCGCTGACCAGCATGGACACCGGATGGTCGTACGGGGACGAACGGGGCAGTCCGGCCAGATCCTGATCGAGCCAGTGTCGTTGTTCCGGAAGCAGATACGAGGTCGCCAGCCGCGCCCACAGCGCGCCAGGATCGGATCGCAACGCCGTGAGCCGCCGGACCGCGTCGGTGTGGTCCGCGTCCGGCGCGGTGGCGAGGTCCGCGCGCACCCGCGTGGCGATGTTCCCGAAGTTGGTCCAGCCGATGTGGTCGCCGGGCAGGACGCGAATCTCGTTGTGCCAGCCACCTTCCGGTCGCCGGACGCGCTCGATCTGGAAGCTCCGGTTCCACACCGTCGCCTCGGCGGCGAACCCCACGCCGTGCTCGAGCACCCAGCTGTCGGCGAAGAGATCGGCGAACTCCGCGCGCACGTGGTCGTAGTGCTCGATCATCGCACCGCAGCAGGACCAGCGGTCGTAGGCCACCAGTCCCCAGACGAGCCCGGCCCCGATCGGCGTCGCCGCCGACTCCGGGGCGTCGAGATAGGTCTGGGCGGCATCGGCGACGTCACCGAGCCCGGCGGCGCGCAGCTGCGCCAGACTCTCGGTGATGCTCGA
This sequence comes from Nocardia sp. NPDC005978, assembly GCF_040614455.1. Classification (NCBI taxonomy): domain Bacteria; kingdom Bacillati; phylum Actinomycetota; class Actinomycetes; order Mycobacteriales; family Nocardiaceae; genus Nocardia; species Nocardia sp. NPDC005978. The sequence goes on along the minus strand of NZ_JBEXUS010000011.1, from coordinate 113,639 downwards.
TCGGAACGGCTCCAGCGCCGCGCCGAGCGCCGCGGTCGCCGCGGGATCGATTGCGCGCGCCCGCAACTCCCCGTGCCCGCGGAACGGTTCTGCCCGCGCCCACCAGTGTTCGGGCACGGTCCACAGATCCTCGTCGTGCGTCTGCTCGTCTCGTCGCGCGCTCCCCGCCATACCCGCATAATGCCGCCGGGTACCGACAGTGCCGCGCCCGGGGGCCCGCCCGCCGTACCCCGCCGGCATCGGCCACCCGCTGTAATCTTCCTATCGGCAGCTCGAACGAGGTGGCCGCGGCATCGTCGAACCGGGGGGAAGCGATGAATCACGGCGGAATCGGACGGCGCGCGGCGCTGGCGGGCCTGGTGGTCGCGCTCGTGACGGCCTGCGGCGGATCGGATCCCGGCGCCGACCCCTACCTGTGGCTGGAGGAACTCGACAGTCCCCGGGTGCAGTCGTGGGTGGCGGCCGAGAACGCCAAAACCCTGGACGTGCTCGAAAAAGATCCGGGCTACGCCGCGAACCTCACCACCGCGGTGGAACTCGGCAAGGCCCCGGATCGGCTGCCGCTGCCTCGATTCCACGGCGGCGCGGTCGGCAACTTCTGGCAGGACGGCGACCATCAGCGCGGTATCTGGCGCGAGACCACCGTCGCCGGATACGAAGCGCCGCAACCGGAGTGGAAGACCGTTCTGGATCTGGACGCCCTGGCCGCGGCCGAGGGCCGCAACTGGGTGTGGGAGGGCATGAACTGCGCGCCCGGCGCGGGCGCCCGCTGCCTGGTCGAGTTGTCCGACGGCGGTGCGGACGCGGTCACCGTGCGGGAATTCGACAGGTCCACCGGGCAATTCGTGGCCGGCGGCTTCGTGCTCGACGAAGGCAAGCAGTACACGTCCTGGGTCGACGAGAACACACTGCTGGTCTCGCGGGAGTGGAACCCGGGGGACACGACGGTCTCGGGCTACCCGTACGTGGTCAAACGCTGGGAGCGCGGGCAACCGCTCGCGGACGCGACCGAGATCCTGCGCGGCGACCCCGCCGACGGTCTCGGCACCGCGCCGTTCCTGCTCGACGGCGGCCGGGGCGAGCGGGTGACCATGGTGGTGCGCCGGCCGTCCTTCTTCGAATCGCAGATCAGCCTGGTCCGGGACGGGCAGGCGGTGCGAATCGACCTGCCGCCCAAGGTCGATGTGCAGGGACTGGTCGGCGATCGGGTGCTCGTCTCGCTGCGCCAGGACTGGACCGGCGCGGACGGGCAGGCGTTCGCCGCGGGATCGCTGATCTCGTTCGACAGGGACGAGCTGACCGCCGCCCCGGACCGGCCGCGGGCCACCCTGGTCTACGCGCCCGGCCCCACCCAGACCCTGCAGCAGGTCATGACCACCCGGGCGCACCTGATCACGACCTCCCTGGACGACGTGCGCGGGCGCGCCACCGTCTACACCCCCCTGCCCGGCGGCGGCTGGTCCGCGGCCCCGGTCGCGCTGCCCGAGAACGCCACCGTCGACGCCGTGGACGCCGATTCCCGCGGTGACACCGCGTATCTGACGGTCAGCTCACCGGTCACCCCGGTCACGCTGTGGCGGCTCGACACCGCGGCCGGTCGCGCGGACCCGATCAAGGCCGCCCCCGCGCGCTTCGACGCCTCCCGGTTCGTGGTGGAGCAGCTCAAGGCTACGTCCCCGGACGGCACCCGGGTGCCGTACTTCATCGTGCACGCCGCGGGCATGAAGTACGACGGCAAGAACCCGACGATCATGTACGGCTACGGCGGTTTCGGTTCCAGCGAGACGCCCGGCTACAGCGGCCTGCTGGGCCGGCTCTGGCTCGAACGCGGCGGCGTCTACGTCATCGCCAACATTCGCGGCGGCGGCGAATACGGTCCCGCGTGGCACGAGGCCGCGTTGAAAACCCAGCGGCAGCGGGCCTTCGACGATTTCCGCGCCGTCGCCGACGATCTCATCGGCCGCGACGTCACCACCCCGCGCCACCTCGGCATCCAGGGCGGATCCAACGGCGGGCTGCTGATGGGCGTGCAGTTCACCCAGGCCCCGGAGCTGTGGAACGCGGTCGACATCCAGATCCCGCTGCTGGACATGGTGCGGTACGAGCAGATCGCGGCGGGCGCGTCCTGGACGGGCGAATACGGGACGGTGGCCGATCCGGCCGAACGCGCCTTCCTGCAATCGATTTCGCCCTACGCGCAGCTGCGCTCGGGGGTGTCCTACCCCAAGCCCTTCATCTGGACCACGACCAAGGACGACCGGGTCGGCCCCCAGCACGCCCGCAAGTTCGCCGCGCGACTGTCGGAACTGGGTGCGCCGTACTTCTTCTACGAGGCGACCCAGGGCGGGCACGGCTCGGGCGCGAACATCGACGAGCGCGCCCGCACCAGCGCGCTCGAGTACACCTATTTCGCCCGCCAGCTCATGTAGCCGCTCAGACGATCAACGACATCGACACCGCCACCAGCACACCCACCAGCTCGCTCACCGGCGGTCGCGGGTCCGAGAGCAGCCATTCGTGCGCGAGGCCGTTCACCGCGCCGATCAGCGCGCTGCCGGTCAGCTCCGGGGTGCTGCGCAGCCGCGAGTCGGCCCCGGCCAGCGGGCCCAGAATGATCTCGATGGTCGCGATCCACTCGTGCCTGCGGGCGCGGCGGTGCTCTTCCATGCGCTCGCTGACCCCGACGACCTCGACGAAGGCCACCTTGGCGCGGTGCGGGTCCGCGCCGACCGAACCCAGATACGCCTCCATGGCCTTGGTGACGCGCACGGTCGGGTCCGGATCGGGTCCCAGGTCGGCGACCGCCGTGGCCAGCGCGGTCGCCGCGGCCTGCTGAATGTGGTCGTAGACCGCGACGAGCACGTCCTCGCGGGTCGCGAACTCCTCGTAGAACTGCCGCTTGGACAGGCCGGCCGCCGCGCACACATCGGCGAGCGAACAGTCGGCGTATCCGCGCTCGCCGAAGATTTCGATGGCGGCGTCGAGGAAGCGCTGTCGGCGTTCGGCTTTGCGCTCGGTGACGGCGCGCCCGCCGTACTGCCGTCCCTCGATTGTCACTGTCCGTCCTCGACTGTCGCTGGTGCCTGATGGTGGCGTCGCGGCCACCCTGTGGTCATCGTCCGAACCGTTCCAAAGGTAACGGGGACGGCCGGGAAATCAGCGACGGGGCCGCAAACCGTCCAACATGTGGGTCACGGTCTCTTCAAATAGTGCGTCGGCATCGGCGGCCGGAACGAAGCCCGAACCCACGAAAGTGGCCAGACCCTGCAGCGCCGCCATGGCGGTCAGGCACATGCGCCGCGGATCGCCGTCGACCACCTCACCGCGCGCCTGACCGTCGGCGATCATGGCCAGCGGGGTGGCCAGCGCCTGCGCGACGGCCGCCGCGATCTCCGGGGTCTGGCGCTGTTTGCGCGCGAACATGACCGCCAGCAGGGCGGGGTTCTCGATGGCGAAGCCGAGGTAGGTCCGGGCCACCGCGCGAATCCGCTCCAGGAAAGTGCCGGTGGCGGCGGCCTTTTCGAGCATGGTCCCGAGTCGTTCGAAACCCTCCGCCGCGAGGGCGTCCAGCAGCGCCTGCTTGTCGCGGAAGTGCCGGCTCGGCGCGGCGTGGCTGACCCCGGTGTCCCGGGCGAGCTGGCGCAGCGAGAGCCCGTCCACCCCGGCCCGGCGCAGGAGTGCCTCGGCGCGGCGCAGCAGTTCGGCGCGGAGGTCACCGTGGTGATAGGAGCGCGAGCTGGTGATGGGCATGGTGAGAGCAGGATATCGGACACACTCCGCGATGTTGGCATTGACTACTTTGTTGTCAGTGCCTACATTTGCCCTTGCTATGACGAACGTGAGTGCGTCCGAACCGAATGGGAGTGAGCCCGTGCCGAAAAACAGTGCGCCCTCGGCGATTCCGGACAGTGGCGGCCGGGCGAGCGGTGCAGGGCACCGATTCGGGCTGCCCCTGCGCGGCTGGATCCCGCCGATTTTCGTGGTCACGCTGCTCGCCGCCCTGCTGGGCACCATGTACCTGGGCTACACCTCGGACCCGGAGAAGAACCTGCACGACTTCCCGGTGGCCCTGGTCAACCAGGACGACGGCGACATCGTCGACGGACAGGCGGTCAACGTCGGCAAGCAGATCACCGACGCGCTGATCGCCAAGGTGCCCGCCGACAAGGTGGATCTGCGCCTGGTCGGCGTGGGCGAGGCCCAGCGCCAGCTGCGCGACGGCCGGATCTACGGCGCCATCGTCATTCCGAGCGACTTCTCCAAGCGGCTCACCATCCTGGGCACGGCCGCGGTGGTGCCCGGCGACATCGAACGGCCGGTCATCACCGTGCACACCAATCCGCGCGCGGGCACCTACGCCGCGCAGATCGTGCAGCGGGTCAGCGACCGCGCCATGACCGAGGTGAACCACACCGTCGGCGCACAACTCACCGACCGGGTCAACGCGGCACTGGCCGCCGCCCCCGGCGCCGCGCCTGCCGAACTCACCGGCGCGGCCCGCCTGCAACTGGCCACCCCGATCGACATCTCCGTCAGCCCCTTCCGCCCGCTGCCCGAGGGCACCGGCCAGGGTCTGTCCGCGTTCTTCTACACCCTGATCCTGCTGTTCGCCGGATTCAGCGGGGCCATGCTCATCCACGGCATGGTCGACAACAAGCTCGGCTACCTGCCCGCCGAATACGGTCCGTGGTTCCTGGACGTGCAGCCCGTGGCCATCAGCCGCTGGCGCACCCTGCTGCTCAAGTGGGCCATCGCGCTGGTGACCGCGCCCATCGTGTCCGGGTTGTTCCTCGGCATCGCGACGCTGCTCGACATGCCGATCGATCACGCGCTGCCGCTGTTCCTCTACGGTGCGCTCGCGGTCGCGGCGGTCTGCGTGACCGGGCTGTCCATCCTGGCCGCCTTCGGCACCGCCGGCCTGCTCATCAACATGATCGTCTTCGTGGTGCTCGGCCTGCCGTCGTCCTCGGGCACCATTCCGGTCGAGGCCACCCCGCGCTACATCGCGGTCCTGGCGAATTTCGAACCCATGCACCAGATCTACCTCTCGGTGCGCGCGCTGCTGTACTTCGACGGGCACCTGGCGGCGGGGCTGGGCACCGGCATCTGGATGACGCTGTTCGGACTGGGCTTCGGCGTGCTGTTCGGCGCGGTGGTGACCCACACCTACGACCTGCGCGGCCTGTACCGGCTCGGGGTGCCGCACAAGCCCGTCGCGGCCGAGTAGCCGGCGCGCAACTGCCGGAGTGCCACGTGCCCGGGAGCGGCGGAGCGATCCGCCGCTCCCGGGCGGCGTTGGCCCGGAGTGACTTTCGGCCCTTTTCGTTGCCGACCTGTGACGGCACCATGGGCCGCGAGCACCGAATACTCATGGCAGAGCGAGGATCACGGGGCGGTTCGCAGGATGGTTTCGTCACAGTTCGACCCACTGACGGGGCAGTTTCTGCGTGCGGTCCGCGACGCCGGAGGCGGATTGACGGCGGTGTGCGGGGCGTGCGTACGAGTACTGCCCGTGCGGCGTGCCGCCATCGTGCTCACCGAGCACGATGCCGGGATGCAGCCCTGGTGTGCCAGTGACGAATTCGCGACGCGCGTGGAAACCGCCCAGGCGACCGCGGGGGAGGGACCCGCGGTCTCGGCGGCGCGGGCCGGGGTGCCGGTCCTGATCACCGACTTCTCCTCCGAGAGCGAGCACTGGCCCGGTTTCGCCGAGGCGCTCACCGGATTTCGCACGGCCGGTTCCATGTTCGCGGTGCCGCTGCAACTGGGCCGCGTCCGGCTCGGCGCGATGGACCTGTACCGCGATCTGCCCGGGCGGCCCGAACCCCGGCTCATGTCCGCGGCGCTGCACATCGCCGACCTGGTGACCGCGAGCCTGGTGCTCTCCGCCGGACAGCAGGCGCGCAAATGGTCACAACCGTTGTCCAGCCGATGGATTCACGAGGCGGCGACGCTCACGGGTGCGCGGCTGGGCATCGGCGCGGCCGACGCCTGCGCGCGCCTGCGCGGTTACGCCTTCACCCATGACCTCTCGCTGGCGGAGGTGGCCGAAGGGGTCGTGCGCCGTCGCATCCTGCTCGACCCCGACTAGCGGAAGGGGTCGTGCGCGGTCGCATCCTGCTCGGCCCCGACTAGCGGAAGGGGTCGTGCGCGGTCGCATCCTGCTCGGCCCCGACCGGCCGCCGACTCCGGCGCTCGAGCCTGACCGGCCGCGGACCCGCGGTGCTCGACGGCCGCGTTGCCTGGATGCCCGAAAGGTGGCGGTGCGTGGGCGCCCGATGGACCGCGGTGCGTGGGCGCCTGACAGGCCGCGTTGCGTCAGTGCGAGGCGGTGGCCCGGAACCCGCGCGGCACCAGGACCACCGTCAGCACGGCCACCGCGCCCACCAGCCCCGCGGAGATCCACGAGGTGGTGGTGAGCGCGGAATCGAAGGCGTGCTGGGCGATTTCGAGCACGCGATCACCGGTCGGCCCGCCGATGTCGTGTGCGACGTAGGCCGCGCCGCCGACCGAGCCGCGCGCGGTGTCCAGCTGATCGCCGGTGAGTGGCAGATCCGTCATATGGGTGACGAAGAGCCGGCCGTGAATGCTGCCGAGCAGGGCCACGCCCAGGCCGATGCCGAGTTCGTAGTTGGTCTCCTCCACCGCGCCCGCCTGCCCGGCCCGCTCGGGCGGCACCGCGGCGACCAGTACCGCCGCCGCCGTGGTGATGGCGACGCCGTCGCCGATGCCCAGCGCCACCAGGATGACCGCGACCAGTGGATAGGTGGTGGTCGACACCGCGGCCAGCAGCAGGAAACCGCCTGCGAGGGTGAACAATCCGAAGCCCATCAGGAAGCGCACGCTCACCCGCCGCAGCAGCCACGGCGTGCACAGCGAGCCCAGCAGCGTGGCGATGGCGGCGGGCACCGTGCGCAGTCCGGCCTCGGACGGGGTGTAGCCGTGAATGTACTGCAGCCACAACGAGATCAGGAACAGGGCCGAGCCGATGGCGAGCATCGCCAGCAGCGTCGCCAGCGCGGCGGCGGTGAAGGCGCGGTTGCGGAACAGCCGCACGTCCAGCAGCGGGTCGGGGGATTTCAGCTGCCGGTATGCGAAGAGGGCGAGCAGGGCGAAGGCGGCGAACAGGATCAGCACATCCAGTGCGGCCGGTTCGCCCTTGGCCACGTGTTTGATGCCCCAGGCCAGCGCCACGACGCCCAGCACCGAGAGCACCGCGCTGAACCAGTCGAGCCGGCCGTGTTGCGGCGCACGGTATTCCGGCAGCAGCCAGAGGCCGGCGGTCACGGTCAGCACCACCACCGGAACGTTCAGCCAGAACGCGGCGGACCAGCCGAAGCGCTCCACCAGCTGGCCGCCGATCAGCGGGCCGATCGCCGCGCCCGCGCCCGCGACCGCCGCCCAGATGCCGATGGCCTGGGTGCGCTCGTGATCGTCGGTGAAGATGTTGCGGATCAGCGACAGAGTGGAGGGCATGACCATGGCCCCGCCGACGCCGAGCAGTGCGCGCCCGGCGATGAGCTGCGCGGGATCATCGGCGGTCGCGGCCACCACCGAGGCCAGGCCGAACAGCACGAAGCCGGCGATGAACAGTCGCTTGCGGCCGTACCGATCGCTGATCGCGCCGCACGTGATGAGCAGGCCGCCCAGTACCAGACCGTAGAGATCCACGATCCAGAGTTGTTGCATGGGACTGGGTTCCATGTGATCGATCAGCGAGGGCAGCGCCACGTTCAGGATGGTGGCGTCCATGGCCACCAGCAGCAGACTGCAGCACAGCACCGCGAGCATGGCCCAGCGTCCGGGCATCGGCTCGAGCCGGCCGGCGGGTCGATCCAGTGCCGGTTCCCGGGGCGGGATGCGACCCACGTGCGAGCCTCCTCGGATAGACGCCTATCGACCAGACAGCAACACTCTGGCTAGCACGATAGTCCGTGTGCGGGCCGCGACCGGGCACACGGACCGAAGACGTCCGGTTCGGGAGGAAGCTGGTTACTTGTCCGCGCTTTCGGGCTGCCGGGCGGGCGCGATGGCCCCGGCCGGCGCCGTGGCCGCCACCGCTGCCGCGGCCGCCGCGGTCGTGCCCCGCTGCGTCGTGGTGGCGGTCTCGCTCTTACCCGAGTTCTGCTCGACGAGCAGATCGCGAATCTGGACCAGCAGCTCGATCTCGGTGGGATCGGCCTTGATCTCGGTCTGGCGGGCCAGGCGGCGCTGCAGGTGGGTCATGGGCACCATCAGGATGAAGTACAGCACCGCGGCGACGGTGAGGAAGTTGATGACCGCGCTGATGATCGGCCCGACGGCGACGAAGGTGGCGGGCTTGCTGCCGATGATCTGGAAGCCGAGCCCGAACTCGCTGTTCCCGCCGAGCACGGCCAGCAGCGGCTCGAGCAGACCCTTGGTCACCGAGGTCACGATGGCGGTGAAGGCGGTGCCCATGACGACCGCGATCGCCAGGTCGATGACATTGCCCCGCATCAGGAAATCTTTGAAACCCTTGAACATGACGCCGTAAACCCCATCCGTGACGACTCCGTTATGTACTTCGCCGCAGTCTAAGTGCTCCGGACCACGGGATTCGAACCGAGCGCACCCACCTTGACGACCCTCACATCACACCGCGCGGGGTGGGCTATCACTCCCCGTCGCCGATGAGTGAGCCCGATCGGCCCGGCCCGGCGGGCGGTCGTCCGGGTATGCGCGGCGGTCCGATTGGTAAATTGCCAGAAGTATTGGCGACCGGCGACGGAGCGGGGTGGGAATGGCCGAAAAGGCTGGTACCAAAGGCGTTCCGCGGCACGAGCGCGAGGAGTCGATCCTCGACGCCGCGGCGGGGGAGATCGGCCGCGTCGGGTACGCGGGGCTGTTCCTGGGCTCGGTGGCCACCGCGGCGGGCGTCTCCAAGCCGCTCATCTACGCCTACTTCGACTCCAAGGACGGCGTGTACGTGCGCTGTGTGCGGCGCGCGGCCGCCAACCTGTGCGACGCCATGGACCGCGTCATCGGGGAGACCGAGGAACAGGCCCGGGCCGGCACCGTGACCACGGCCCTGGCCGGTCGCACCCTGGCCGCGATCTTCGGTGCGCTCGAGCACCGCCCCTACGACTGGCGCGTGGTCTTCGATCGTTCGCATCCCGAGCAGGGCCCGGCCGCCGACGCCGCCCGGGAGGCCCGGCGGCAGATCGCCGAGCGCGCGAACTGGGGTATCTCGGCGTTCGGCGCCGCGGGCGGGCTGACCGACTCGGACGACGTGTCCGCGCTGACCGCGGCCTGGATGGGCATCGTGAGCGCCCTGGTCGACTGGTGGCTGCGGCATCCGGGGGAGACCGCGGCGCAGATGACCGCGCGCAGTCTGCGCCTGGTCGCGCTGCTCGACTGACCGCTCCGCACCGAAATCGCCCGTATCCGGGCCGGTCACAGGTCTTGACTTCAAATTGACTGATCCGTAAATTACGGATCAGTCAATTCAGGAGGATCGATGTTGACTTCGTTCTGGCACCAGATCAACACACCGGTGTTGTACGCCATCCCGTTCTTCTTCCTTTTCATCGCGGTGGAGGTGTGGACGCTGCGCGACCGCGACCACGTCACCGGCTATCTGGCCAGGGACACCCGCACCAGCCTGGCCATGGGCGTCGGCTCGCTGGCCTCGTCGCTGCTGCTCAAAATCGGTGTGCTGGTCGGCTTCAGCTACCTATGGGCCGTGGCGCCGTGGCACGTGCCCACCGACACCTGGTGGGGCTGGGCGCTGTTGCTGGTGGTGGTGGACCTGTCGCTGTACTTCAATCACCGCTTCTCGCACCGGGTCCGGATCGGCTGGGCCGCGCATCGCGCGCACCACTCCAGCGAGTACTTCAACTTCGGGACCGCGCTGCGGCAGAAGTGGAACCCCTGGTCCGAGGCGCTGTTCTGGTCCCCGCTCCCGCTGCTGGGCTTCGCGCCGTGGGCGATCTACATCGCACTGACCCTGAATCTGATCTACCAGTTCTTCACGCACACCGAGACCGTCGGCAAGCTGCCCCGCCCGATCGAGTACATCTTCAACACCCCGTCGCACCACCGGGTGCATCACGGCTCGGACCCGGAGTACCTGGACAAGAACTACGGCGGCATCTTCATCGTCTGGGACCGGATGTTCGGGACCTTCCAGCCCGAATTACACCGTCCCCGTTACGGATTGACCACCCCGGTCGGCACCTACAACCTGCTGAAACTGGAGTACGGCGAATACGTGAAGATCGTTCGCGACGTCCGGGGCGCGGACCGCCTGCGCGACAAACTCGGCTACATCTTCGCCCCGCCCGGCTGGCAGCCCGCGCCGCGGCCCGTCACCGCCGCGTAGCGCCCGCCTCGGCGGCGGCCCGGTCCGCGTGCTCGGCGCGGAAGGTGCGGACCAGGGCCCAGCACATGGCGAGCATGACGACGCTGAACGGCAGGGCGATCAGGATCGCCACGGTTTGCAGGGTCGTCAGGGCCGAGGCGCCGGAACCGCTGGCCACCAGCAGGGCGATGGCCACACCGCCGGTCGCGAAGGTCCAGAACGCGCGACTCCAGGTGGGCGGCTCCGGATTACCGCCCGAGGACAGCATGTTCATCACCAGCGCGCCGGAGTCGGCCGAGGTGACGAAGAACAGGACGATCACCAGGATGGCCAGGCCGGCGGTCAGGCTGCCGCCGGGCAGGGTGTCCAGCAGCGCGAACAGGGCGCTGTCGCGATCGGGGCCGTCCGGGCCGACCAGCCCGCCGCCGCCGAACATCTCGCGGTTCAGGGCCGCGCCGCCGAAGACCGCGAACCAGACGAAGGTCAGCAGGGTCGGCACCAGCAGCACCCCGGCCACGAATTCGCGGACCGTGCGCCCGCGCGAGATGCGCGCGATGAACACACCGACGAAGGGCGCCCAGGAAATCCACCAGCCCCAGTAGAAGACCGTCCACTGCTGGGTCCACGCGGTGCCGGTCGGGCCCTCGGTCGCGCCGGTATAGAGGCTGATCTTGGGCAGCGATTGGATGTACGCCCCGATGTTCTGCACCAGGTCGTTGACGATGAACAGCGTCGGCCCCGCGAACAGCACGAAGAGCATGAGCATCCCGGCCACGCCCATGTTCGCCTGTGAGAGCAGCTTGATCCCCTTGTCGACGCCGGTCACCACCGAAATGGTGGCCAGTGTGGTGACGACCAGGATCAGCACCACCTGCAGTCCCTTGCCGGGTTCGTGCAACCAGCCCTGATAGTTCAGGCCCGCCGAGATCTGCAGGATGCCCAGGCCCAGCGAAGTGGCCACGCCGAACACGGTGCCGATGACCGCGACGATGTCGATGACGTCCCCGCGCCACCCCCTGATCCGGTCGCCCACCAGCGATTCCAGCGACCAGCGGATCGAGACCGGCCTGCCCTTGCGGTGAATGGAGTAGCCGATGGCCAGCCCGACCACCACGTAGATGGCCCAGGGGTGAATTCCCCAGTGCAGGAACGTTTGCACCATGGCGGCGTCGGCGCGCTGGGCGGCGGTGTCGCCGACGCCGGGGCGCGGGTCGTCGTAGTGGAACAGCGGCTCGGCCACGCCCCAGAACACCAGGCCGATACCCATCCCCGCCGCGAACAGCATGGAAAGCCATGCGCCCATGGTGTATTCGGCGCGCTCGCCGTCCTGTCCCAGCTTGATGTCGCCGAAGCGTCCCACCCCGAGCCAGATCGCGAACACCACGAACAGTGAGACGATCACGATGTAGTACCAGCCGAAGCTGCCGATCACGTTGTCCTGCAGCGCCTTCGCCTGCCGCGCCGCGAGATCGCGGAACACGATGGCGTACACGGTGAAGGCGGCCACCACGATCGCCGAGGGCCAGAACACCCGGGGCGCGACCGCCGCCCGGGGGTGGACGGGCGCGGGATCGGAAGCGGTGCCGTTCGATGCGCTCAAGACAGCCGTCCTTCGTCGAGTGTTCCGCGAACCACGCCGCGGCGCGACCGGGCTCGAACGCCGGCGCGGCTCGCGAACGCGGGCGGGTGCGGGGGGGCGCGGCCCCCCCCCCGGGGACCGGCCCGCGGACACCGTGCCGATCGGCACGGGCCACCGCGTCGCGGCCCTGATCGGTCTGGTGATCGCGCCGCCGCTGGTGCTGGCGGCGGCGGTTCCCGTCGCCCTGCGCTACGGGTGGGGACCTTCGCTGCTGGATGTCGCGCTGGGCGCGGCCCTGTACGCCGTGGCGATCTTCGGCATCACCGCCGGCTACCACCGCTGCTTCACGCACCGCTCGTTCGCCGCGCGCGGGCCGCTGAAGGCAGCGCTGGCGCTGGCGGGCGGCATCGCGCTCGAGGGACCGGTCACGCTGTGGGCGGCCGAGCATCGCCGGCACCACCGGTATTCCGACGCGCCCGGCGATCCGCACTCACCCTGGCGATTCGGCACGAGCCGAACCGCGTTGCTACGGGGCCTGATTCACGCTCAGGTCGGCTGGTTCGTCACCGCGCCGAGCAGATCCGACCGCGAACGCTACGTTCCCGATCTGCTCGCCGACCCGATCCTGCGGCGCATCGATCGGTGCTACCCGGTGATCGCCGCGGCCTCCCTGCTCCTGCCCGCGCTGATCGGCGGCCTGGTGACCGCGAGCGCGCACGGGGCCGTCACCGCGTTCCTGTGGGCCGGGCTCGTGCGCTACGCGCTGGTGCATCACGTCACCTGGTCGGTCAACTCGATCTGCCACGCGTTCGGTGACCGGCACTATTCGACCCGGGGCGCGGACCAATCCCGGGACGTGCGCTGGATCGCCCTGCTGACCTTCGGCGAGGGCTGGCACAACCTGCACCACGCCAATCCGACCAGCGCCCGGCACGGCGGGCTGCCCGGCCAGCACGACCCGACCGCGGCCCTGATCCGGATATTCGAGCGCCTGGGCTGGGCCTATGACGTGCGCTGGCCGACCGCCCCGGATCCCGGTACAACCGCGGCGGTCGAGTAGCGGCGCAGTGACCCTCGCTGGGCTACCCCCGCGCCCGCTCGAGTTCGCGGGCGTCCGTGCGCGGGGCGCGTGCGTGGCGGACTTCGGTCACGACCACGACGAGCCCGGCGGCCAGGCAGACCAGGCTGGTGGCGGCCCCGAGGGCCAGCCAACCGGGGGTTCCGGAGGCGGCGGCGGTGAGCGTGGATCCCAGGGCGATGATGCCCACGAGTAGCAGCGCGAGGCCGGGGCCGTTGCAGGTGTCGAGCAGGGCTTCGGCGGGCTGCTTTCTCGTATCGCCGGCGGTGTCCGAAAAACGTGCGCTCATCGCGGGATCTCCTTCGGAATTGTGCTCCCCACCCCCTTTGTTGCCAGCGGGGGCCGATCCGAAACCCGGCCGAAATTCGCACACCTCGCAGACTACGGTTTGGCCACGCGCGCGGATGGGTAACCCGAGGGGAGGTTGAGAATACAGCCGACCCTGGTCCGTGCCGCGTCATGCGCGATCAGTCCACCTCTCGACAGCCGGACAGCGCGCCGCCCGATCGCGGTGACTCGCCGACGTGGTGGACCGACCCCTACGGACATCCCCTCACGGGAGGTTTCGCCGTGTCCGCAATCGCAACCCTGCCGGGGCGTATCGAAGTCGATATGCCTGCTCAGCGCCCCGCATCCCACACCACGGACACCGCCTACCGCCACGTGCACGCCATCATTCGCATCGAAGGCGAGCTGGACGCACTCGTGCTGCCCGAATTCCGGCAGACACTGACCACCGCGCTGCGCGCGGGCGTCGCCATCGTGGTGCTCGATCTGCGCAACACCCGGTTCCTGAGCATCGGCAACGCCGCGGTCCTCATCTGCGCGGCGACCGAGGCCGTGGCCAACGGCGTGGATCTGCGCCTGGTCGTGGGCCGCCGCGAGGTCGACCGCGTACTGCGCCTGTCAGGTGCGCGCAGCCTGTTGAACTCCTATCACAGCCTGTCCGCCGCGCTGGAGGTGTGAGGTGACGCGGGTCAACAGCTACGACGACATCGAGGCCGCGTTCGAGGAACTGGAACGAGCCGACGAGACCGGCGAACCCGATCGAAACATGGTGCGCGAGAAGATCATCGAGCGCTGCCTGCCCCTGGCCGAACACATCGCGCGACGCTTCGCCGGGCGCGGGGAGAGCTTCGACGACCTGGTCCAGGTGGCCCGCCTGGGCCTGGTGCGCGCGGTCGATCGGTTCGAGGTCTCGCGGGGCTCGCCGTTTCTGTCCTTCGCGGTGCCCACCATCATGGGCGAGGTGCGCCGGCACTTCCGCGACTACACCTGGGCGGTGCGAGTTCCCCGCCGCACCAAGGAGATTCAGGTTCAGCTGAGTTCCACGATCGAGCTGCTCGCGCAGCGGCTGGGGCGCATGCCCCGGGCCCGCGAGATCGCCGAGGAGCTCGACATCGATCTGCTCGAGGTGACCCAGGCGCTCATCGCCTCCAACGCCTATCAGGCGTCCTCGCTGGACACCACGCTGACCGGCGACGACAGCGACAACACTCCGCTGCCCAAGGCCGAGACCCTCGGCGGGATCGAAACCGATTACGAGCTCATCGAGCAGCGCCTGGCGGTGCGCCCGCTGCTGGCCGAGCTGCCCGATCGCGAGCGCAGGCTGCTGACCATGCGCTTCTTCGAATGCAAGACCCAGACCCAGATCGCCGAAGATCTAGGCGTCTCGCAGATGCACGTGTCCCGCATGCTGACCCGGACCCTGACCCGGCTGCGCGAGGACGCCCTGCGGGACTGAGGGCGCGCGCCGGGTTTCCCAGGTCGCGGCCGGTGCGGGCGGCCGAGCCCACCCAGGATGGGCGTGCCCGCCGCGGTGCGCCGAGCACCCGCGGAATTCGGTGCAGAGCACACTTGATTAAACTGAACCGACCGGTATGTTTGTCCAGTCACGGCTTCACGGGTCCGCCCGGCGGTCCTTCTTCGCGAGTACGCGTCCCACCCGACACCAACGAATGACCTCGAGCGGTATCCACACCCGGGAGGTTCGGCATGTTGTCTTTGGCAAGGATGTGCACCAGCGCCGGATCCCTCTCCGCCGCAACGCTCTTCACGATCGGCGTGCTGCTGCCCGGCAGCGCCGCCGCGGACGGGCCCGTCCCGATGGGCGGAGGTTCGGGCATTGCCATCGGGACGGGCGACCCCAATGTGGTCGGCCTGTGCACCCTGACCGCGATCGGCTTCGACAACGCCGATCGCCTGGTCGGCATCACCGCCGGGCACTGCGGGAATCCCGGCCTGCCGGTCTGGTCCGAAGCCGCACCCGGCGCCGGGATCATCGGCCATTTCGCCGAGGTGGATCACTACTGGGACTGGGCGATCATCGAATTCGACGCCGCGCGCGTGGCTCCGGTCCGCCAGGTCACCCAGAGCGTGATCAACGGCGTCGGCGCGCCGCCCGGACCGCTGTCCTGGGTGTGCAAGAACGGGCGCACCACCGGATTCACCTGCGGACCCGTGTGGGAGGACCTCGGCGGCGGGTTCAGCAGTCACGTGTGCGCGGACTACGGGGACTCCGGCTCGCCGGTGCTGGTGAACGACCGGCTGGTGGGCATGATCATTTCCGGGCAGGCGATCCACCTGGGCGGGCTCGTCATTCGCCTGCCCTCGTGTTCCAACCCGTTCAACCCCATCCACGAACCCGATGTGGCGACCGGTATCGACTACATACTGGGCGATATCGACGAGCGTGGCGGGGTGGGTGCCGGATTCCGGCTGCTGTGAGCCGGCGACCGTGATCCGGCACGGATCACGGTGCCGTACCGGCCATCCGGCCGACTGCGCTACATTCGCTGCGGGCCGCGACGCCGATTCGGGCGCGGCCCGCGGGCGTGCGCGGGGAGGGTGCAGTGAGTTTGCCGCCGGGGTCTGTCTTCGCCGGGTTCACCATCGAGCGGCTGCTGGGCGCGGGCGGGATGGGCGCGGTGTATCTGGCCGAGCATCCGCGCCTGCGGCGGCGGGTCGCGCTCAAGGTCCTGGCCGCGACCTTCACCTCGGATGCCAAGGCGCGCTCGGCGTTCACGCGCGAGGCCGACCTGGCCGCCGGGCTCGACCATCCCAATATCGTGCCGGTGTACGACCGCAGTGAACTCGACGATCCGGCGCTGTGGCTGGCCATGCGGCACATCGAGGGCGGTGACGTGGCCGCGCTGCTCGAGCACCACCCGGCGGGACTGGCTCCCGCCCGCGCGGTGCGACTGATCACCGACGCCGCCTCCGCACTGGACCACGCGCACGCGCGCGGCGTCCTGCACCGCGACGTCAAACCGGCGAACCTGCTCATCGAGCACGGCCGCGGGCACGGCGAGCGCGCCGTGCTCACCGACTTCGGCATCGCCCGCACCCTGGACGACACGGTCACCCTGTCCGGCATCGCCGCGACCTTCGCCTATGCGGCACCCGAACGCTTCGGCGGCACCCCCGCCGACCACCGCGCCGACATCTATTCCCTGGGCTGCACGCTCTTCCAGCTCCTGACCGGCCGCCAGCCCTACGCCCGCAAGGATCAAGCCGCGGTGATCGGCGCCCACCTCACCGCACCCCCGCCCTCTCCCCGCGAGGTTCGCCCGGATCTGCCCGCCGACCTCGACGCCGTCCTGGCCACCGCCCTGGCCAAGTCCCCCGATGCCCGCTACCCCACGTGCACCGCGCTGGCCGAGGCCGCGGCCCGCGCGCTCCCGCCCATCGCGCCCACCGAACGCGCGGCACCAGCCCGCCCGGTGGTGGTGTCGAACACGGCCGCCCGCACCGACAGCCCGCCCCGGCGCGACGGCGCATCCCGCGACGAGGCGGCGATCCCCACCGTCGTCGGAGCCGCCGCACCGCGGCCTGTCCCGATCCCCGCACCGGTGGACCTCGGCAAGCCCGCGCCGTTCCGAGGCGATCCGCCGCAGGCGGACGGCCCCGACCTCCGCGCCACAGCACCCCCTTCCGCCGAAAAGCTCTCCCTCCCAGCCGCTTCCACCCCCGAGATCGCCGAATCCAGCCCCCTCGGCCCACAGCCACACACCGAGAAGCCCGCTCTCCCCGGCTCCCCCGCCGCGGTCATGGTCGCGGACTTCCCACCGCCCGCCCGCCCGGGCCGACGCGCCGCCGCCGTCTCCGGCGTCCTTCTCACCGCGATCACGGCCACGGTCGCCATCACCCTCGCGATCCGCGGCAACTCCGAATCCCCCACGACGACAACCCCTTCCACCACCGTCGCCGTAGTCTCCACTACCACCACGCCGGTCACCACCGCACCCCCGCCGCCCGCGACCACCGCCCCGCCCGCCGAGGTCCCGCCCCCGGTCGAGACCGAGCCCTACGTGGCCCCGGCCCCACCGGCCCAACAGGTGGTTCCCACCTATTCGGCCCCGCGTCCGCAAGTCCCCGCCACCCAGGCCCCGGCGATCGTCCCCCAGACCCGAGTTCACCAGTGGCCGGGCTGATCCCGCCGATTCAGACTCCCTCGGACGCGGATTCGGACTCCCTCGGATGCACCGGCGTCACACCGCCGCGTCCGACGCGCACACGATCCATTCCGGCCCGAATCGGAACGGCGCGGACCAGCCGCCCGCGCCGCGCGGCGAGCGTGGGCGGCGACATCCTGCGGGACGGTCAGGACTTGGTCAGGTGGAAGTCACCATCTTCCGGGGCGGCGAGCATCTCCTCCATCGTCCGGCGGTCGAAGGGGAGAAGGTCGATGTGGCCGCCTTCGGTGAAGTACCAGGAGTTGCAGCCGGTGTTCCAGACCGTGGGTTGCAGGGCCTCGCCCACCTGGTCGCCGAAGTGGTCCGTGGCGGCCTCGGTGACCTCGACCGTATCGAACTCGCCTGTGCTCCAGCGCCGCAGCCACGCGGTGATGTAGCGGGCGGTGACCTCGGCGGCGTGGTGCAGGGGGATCGAACCGGTGGGTGAATTCGGCCCCAGGACGGTGAAGAAGTTGGGGAATCCGGGGATCGCGGTCATGCGGTAGGCGCGCGGTCCCTTCGCCCAGGCGTCGTCGATCGAGATGCCCGCGCGGCCGGTGAGTTTCATGGGCCGCATGTAGTCGTGCGCGCGGAATCCGGTCGCGAGCACGATGGTGTCCACCTCGTGGTGCCTGCCGTCGGCGGTGCGGATGCCGGTCGGGGTGATCTCCTCGATACCGGCGGTGACGAGCTCGGCGTTGCGGGCGCGCAGGGCGCGATAGTAGGTGCCGGACAACACCTGTCGCTTGCACAGCGGCTCGTAGTCGGGCGTCAGTTCCGCACGCAGCTTCGGGTCCGCGACCTGCGCGCGCAGGCTCAGGCGCGCGTACTCCTGCACCGCCCGCCGCCGCCAGCTCGGCCGGGTGACGACATCGGTGAACGCCTTCGCACCCGCCATGCCGACCCGGTGCAGCGCGCGATTGAGCGCCGGCATCCGATCCAGCACCGCGCCGACGACCGCGGGCTGCGGCAACCACATCGGGGCCCAGATCACCCACTGCGGGCTGCGCACGAAATGGGTGATGCGCTCGGCCGCGGGCTGCAGCGCGGACACGACCTGCACCCCGGTCGACCCGGTCCCCAGCACCGCGATCCGCTTGCCCGCAGTGCGCACGGCATCGTCCCAGCGCGCGGTGTGCACGACATCGCCGGTGAATTCGTCCAGGCCCGGGATCGCGGGCCGGGCGGGGTGGTGCAGCACGCCGGTGGCGGAGATGACGAAATCGGCCTCGTGCACCTGTCCGCCCACGGTCTCGACCCGCCAGCCGGTCCCGGTGAACTCCGCCGACACCACCTCCGAATCGACGCGCACGTGCGGGCGCAGTCCGAACTCATCGACCACGTCGGCCAGATACCGCTGGATCTCCGCCCCGGGCGCGAACACCCGTGACCAGTCCGGCTTGGGCGCGAAGCCGAACTGGTACACCTGTGAGGGCACGTCGCAGGTCAGGCCCGGGTAGCGGTTCCAATGCCACACCCCGCCGACGTCGGAGCCCTTCTCCAGGATCACGAAGTCGTCGAAGCCGTTGCGCCGCAGCGTGATAGCGCTCGCGATGCCGGACACGCCCGCGCCGATGATCACCACGCGCGGCTGCCGGACCCCGCTCATCGCGCACCCGCCGAGAACTCGGCGCCGCCGCGGCGAACCCGATCCGCACCGGTCCCTGGATACCTCATGCCCTACACCCCTCGTTCAACCACAATGTTGATACCGACAGTATTCGAATACCGACGGTATTTCGATGCGCCCGGAATTGTCAACCTCTCGGCGCGGCCGACCCCGATCCGGACACCAAGATCGATTCGAGCGCGACATGGCACCGGTGCGGTTCCCCGGATCTGTCGCACCGCGCCAGTAATCTGCCCGAATGGCTACACCGGATTCGGCGCTGCGCCGCCTGATGCGAACCACGGGAAAACTGCTGGAGCCCTACGCTTTTGATGGCGAGGAGCCGACCTGGACCCGGGTCGAGCCCGAGGGCGTGGCCGCGATCGGCCGCACCCGCACCTTCCGTACCTACACCGGCGGCCAGCAGGTACTGAGCTTCGGCCTGACCCTGAGCGCGACCCCGGCCCCCTGGTGGGAGTTCTGCACCTGGCGCGCCGCCCGGCTCGGCGCCGAACCCACCCCGCTGTCGGCCGCCACCGGCCCCGGACTGCTCACCGACTCCGCCCTGCCCGACTCCCTCACCGAAATGTGGTCCATGCGAATTCTTCCCGGCCATCCGGGGCACGTGGATCAGGGCGACATCGAGCTCATTCGCACCGAACTACCGCGCCGGGTGCACGCCTACGCTCGCCGGGCGCTGCGGCTGCTCGAGCCCGGCCACTACCTCGAAGAACTGCTCAACCTGCCCGATCAGCACGCCGAGACCTGGGAGGCGATCGTGGTCCTGCTGGCCGAACAGGGCCCGAGCGCGCACCTGCACGAGGCCGGTGAGCAGCTGGTGCACGCCTGCACCGCGCGCGGGGACGCCGACTACGCCCGCGCCGTCGCCGAGTACGCGCGCACACGCGCCGCCGACCGGGACGCCGTCCTGGCCGGAGCGAGCAGCGCGCACGAGGCGTGACACCCGAACCCCTTCCCCACGAACACCTTCCGGCCCGCACGCCGCCGGCGCCCCGCCACCCGCGCGAGTGCCCCGGCGAGCGGACCCCGGTGTTCTAGACTTGGACCCGTGCCGACCACGCAGTCACCCGCGTCAGCCGCCCCCGGTGGGCGGCAGGCGCGCTGGCAGCCGCACAACGACGAACGCCGCGAGCGCATCATCGCGGCCACGATCGAGCTGCTCGAACAGCAGCACGCCGACGCCTCCATGCAGCAGATCGCCGACCGGGCCGGACTGGCCAAGTCGGTGGTCTACCGCCAGTTCGACGGCCGCGACGATCTGGACCGCCGGGTGCGCACCGCCATCGGCGAACGCTTCACCGACACCCTCGACGCCGCACTGGACGTCGGCTTCGGCTCGATCCGGGAGATCCTCGCCCGCGCGGTCTCGACGGTCGTGGACTGGTTCGAGACCCATCCCCGGCTGCACGATTTCCTGCGCAAGGGCCCGGCCGTCGGCGATCCGGACGATCTCGACGCCGCCACCGGCCTGGCCACCGCCATCTCCGCACGCACCCGGCGACTGGTGTCCGGCCTGGCCGGGGTGGTCGGGGTGGTGGACGAACCGGCCATCGACACCATGTGTTTCGCCATCGTGGCGATGACCGAGGCGACGGTGACCCGCTGGGCACGCGACCCCGATCCGGACCTGGATCGCGCCACGCTGGTCACCACCGTCACCGGTTACATCTGGAGCGTGCTGGACGCGGTCACCCGCGACCACGGCATCGGCCTGGATCCGGATCGCCCGCTGCTCGAGGTGCTCGCCGAGCTCGCCGACGACGCGTCCCGATGAGATCCGCCGCGGGCGATGAACCGCGGCGAACGAGCACCGGCCACGGCCGCGCTCGCGGTCGCCGACCGAGCAACGACGTGAATCCCTAGGCCGCGTGCCGGTTTCCGCGCTCGGGCTCGCTCCGGTACCGGGACGGCTCGCCGCCCACGTGCAGCAGCGACCACAGCGGTTTGGTGACCATGTTCATCAGCCCCAGATCACCGGCCAGCTTCCGCATGTCCCCGAAGTATCCGGATAGGATGCGGCGCTGCTGCTCTCCGCCCCAGAACGCCTCGGCGAAAACCTCGTCGGGGATGTCGAACTGACGCGCGAAGGACTTGGACGGCGCCATGATCTCCCCGGCGAGCCAGCGCATGGCGAGCGGGAACGACACCGCGGCAACCGCTTTGGACACCGGATTCATGCGGGCCAGATGCGCGGCCAGGAATTCACCGGCGAAGGAGATGTGCCGCGCCTCCTCGGCGATGTGAATCTCCATGGTGCGCAGCACCGCCGGCGGCACCGCGTCGCCGTCTCGGATCAGCGACTTCTGGTAGTGGTCGATCGGCTCCTCGCCGCCGAGGATGCCGATGAACAGGATCACGTGGGCGTAGCCGCCGGCCACCCCGATGAACGGGGACAGCACCCGGAACAGCCGCCGCATGCCCGGCACGTCCACGCCGATCCGGTTGACCAGTTCCTGGAACATCTGGATGTGATTGCACTCTTCGGTCATCTCGTGCAGGCAGTACCTGAACTCCGGCGACCCGTTGGGCAGCTTCATGATGTACTGCATCATCCCGCGGATGAGCACGCTCTCGAAGGCCGCGCCGACCTTGATGACATTGGCGATCCGCCATTTGCCGATCTCGATCTGCCGTTCCAGCGGCAGGTCCCGGTACCACTGCGTGGCGCCCAGGGGGTCGTATTCCGGCGACAGCACCCAGCGGGGGTCGTTCGGATCGATCGCGAATTCCGGTGCATCCCATGCGATGTCCAGGTACGGATCGAAGTTGCGGTTGACGGACCCCTCGGACAGGGTCGCCAGCGCGTCTCGATAGTCCTGGTCGAACAGTTTGCTACCCGATTGCGACAGCGTCATCGGTGTCTCCTCGTTCGGGCCATCCGGCACATGCGGCCGTGTGGCGCGTCACAATCAGAATATATGGGACCGCGAGTCCCACACAACTGTTTCGCCGGAATCGTGATTGGCGCACCCGCGACCCGGGCAGCATGATCGTCGGATGCGGGAGAAGAATTTGGTGTACTGCCGGGTCGAACGCGCGGGCGCGGTACTGCTGGTCCGGCGCGCGCCGGGGGTGTTCCTGGCCGGCCGGTGGGAGCTGCCCGGCGGCGGCATCGAAGCGGGCGAGCGCCCCGAGGACGCCGCGGTCCGCGAGGTCGCCGAGGAGACCGGACTGCGCATCGAGGTCGTCGCCGAGCGAGCGGCGCACTCCTGGATGGACGTGGCCGGAAAGCCCTTGCGCATCAACGCCCGCGTCTACGACGTGACCGAGAACGGCGGCGGCCCGGTCACTCTCAATCCGGACGAGCACGACGACCACCGGTGGGTCTCCCCGGCGGAGGCGGCCGGCCTGGATCTGGCCGCGCACTTCCGCGAGGCGTTCATCGACTGACGGTGGGCACCCCCGCCGCGCCGGGAACGGGCATGTGGAACAGATTGTCCCAGTGCCGATCCAGGCGGTGTTTGGCCTCGGGCAGCGCGATCGCGCCGAGCACGCCCTGCTCGTCCTCGGTGAGCAGATCCAGCTGCCGCAGCGTCCGCAGCCCGCCGCGCACGTCGAAGTCGAACGTGGTGTCCCAGTGCCTGCCGAACCACTGCTCCACCACGCGATCGAGCCCGGCCGCGGTGAGCGGCTGTTCGGCGGTGCGCAGGAAGTGATAGGTCAGCAGGGTTTCCTTGACCTCGGATTCGGCCGCGGCGTCGAGCAGATGATGGAACACCCCCGCGCCGTTGCCGAGATTGCGGAAGTACAGGTGCTCCTGCAGCGTCTTCAGCATCTTGATTTTGCGATTCTTGAACTTGGAGAACTGCCGCCACAGGTAGCTGCCCAGGGCCGCCAGCCCGGCGAACAGGGTGACCAGCGCCGCCTGATCCAGGCGCACCGTCTCCTCGCGGATCCCGACCCAGAACGCCAGCAGCAGCACCATCAAACCCAGTGACGCCAGCAGTTTCGTGGCCAGCACGACCAGGCCCGAGAGCACCGCGGGCACCCCGATGAGCACCTTGTCCTTGGTCC
Organism: Nocardia sp. NPDC005978; assembly: GCF_040614455.1. Lineage (NCBI taxonomy): Bacteria > Bacillati > Actinomycetota > Actinomycetes > Mycobacteriales > Nocardiaceae > Nocardia > Nocardia sp. NPDC005978. The sequence goes on along the minus strand of NZ_JBEXUS010000011.1, from coordinate 90,563 downwards.
GCATCCGCACGCGCACGGTCGGATACAGCATCTCCAGGTCGTTGCGCGGCACATCCTGGAACATCTTGAGCAGCACCCCGCCGCTGGGCTCGCGCTCGGTCGCGTCCGGGCGCTCGGTGAAGGCGATGTACACCAGAACCTTGGCGTAGCTGGTGAACTCGACGGTCCGCCGGCGTAATCCGTAGAAGGACTTCACCTCTTCCGTGCACGGGCGGGTGCCGCGGCGGAAGAACATGACCGTGTCGATGCTCTCGTCCTCGACCTCGAGGCGCACCTTCATCAGATCGTGTTCGGCGAAGGCCTGTTCGATCTCGTCCGCTTCGATCCGGATGAAGTCGGCCTCGGCGGCCAGGGCGACGAGTTCGCGTTCGACCACCGCGCGCGCATCGGCCCGATCCCGCGCGGTGGCGGTGCGCACGGTGCGCACGTCCTCGGCCGGATCGACGATCTCGTACGCGTCCAGCACCCGCTCACCGCGCACATGAATCCGGTGCTGCGCCATCGCCGCCAGTAATCGCGCGAACTCCAGGAACGACTCCCGTTCGTCGGCGGGCAACTCCCCCGCGCACAGCGCTACGACCGTGCTCTTGCGAAACGGCAGAAAGTGTTCGGCGGCCATCGGCAACTCCTCTCGGCGGGCAGGCCCGTCGGCCTTCACCATAAAGGGATACCGAGTGCCCTCGCGCCCAGTCGAATCCGATCCCCGGATCACGAAATGCGCACGAGGGCAGCGGGAGTGTGCCGAATCAGCCGAGCGCGTCGTCCGCGTCGGCGCTCGCGGCCGTCAGTCGCTCGGCGGCGGCGCGAGCGATGGTGCAGGCCTGGCGGACTCGGGCCTCGGGATGAGCGGTGCGCTGTTCGAGCGTGGCCCGAATGCGCTCGAAGGACTTGACCGAATCGGCGCTCGCCCCGCGCAGCACCGCGTACTGGTGCTCGATCTCGCGATATTCGAGATCGAACTCGTCGCAGCGCCGGTGCAATTCGGCGATGTGATCGATCAGGTCCAGCACCTCGCGAGTGGTCAGCGTGAGATCGGGTTGTTCCCGGCCCGACAGCAGCGCTTCGCCCGCGATCTCGGCCCAGCGCGCGTGCAGCACATCGAGAATGTCGGTCACGCGAATCACCTCCTACACCGCGGCAGGACGCTCGAGAGCCACTCGGCGACGCTGCCAGTTGGACGGCCCGCCGTCGCGGAGCCCGGAAAAGCTGAGTCAGGAAAAGCTGGACGGGATGGGCTCGCGGCCGGACGCCCCTCCCTTGTTCGAGTCCGATTCGCACGGTCCTTGTCCGGTACCGGTCGGCCGCCCACCGGAAATTCTCCCACCCGTGACCGGGCCTATACGAGGTATTCCCAAGGATACGTGCGAGTAACAACCACATGCCGTGTACCTGGGCGCGATTAGGTGCAGACTACGCGGGACCGATACTCGAAATCCGCGCCCGATCGGGCCAGTGCAGTGGAAGGAGCAGGCGAGTGTTCAGCCGCATCGCCATCGTGAACCGGGGCGAGGCCGCCATGCGCCTCATCCATGCTGTCCGGGATCTGGCCGCCGAGACCGGATTGCCGATACAGACGATCGCCCTGTACACGGACGTCGATCGCAACGCCACGTTCGTGCGCGAAGCCGACGTCGCGTACGACCTCGGACCGGCTGCCAATCGCCCCTACCTCGACCTGAAGGTGCTCGAGCAGGCACTGCTCGCCACCGGCGCCGATTCGGCCTGGGTCGGCTGGGGTTTCGTCGCCGAGGATCCCGCGTTCGCGGAGCTGTGCGCGCGCATCGGCGTGACGTTCATCGGCCCGAACCCGGATGCCATGCGCAAACTCGGTGACAAGATCGGCGCCAAGCTCATCGCCGAAGAGGTGGGCGTGCCCGTCGCGCCCTGGAGCCGCGGCGCGGTCGGCACCGTCGAGGAGGCCCTGGCCTCCGCCGCCGAAGTGGGCTACCCGCTGATGCTCAAGGCCACCGCCGGCGGCGGCGGGCGCGGCATCCGCGTCATCACCAACGAGGACGAACTGGTCGACGCCTACGAGCGCACCCGCCAGGAAGCCGCCCGTGCCTTCGGCAGCGGCGTCGTGTTCCTCGAGCGCCTGGTCACCGGCGCCCGCCACGTCGAGGTGCAGGTCATCGCAGACGGGCAGGGCACCGCCTGGGCGCTGGGCGTGCGCGACTGCTCGGTGCAGCGCCGCAACCAGAAGGTCATCGAGGAGTCCGCCTCCCCGGTGCTCTCGCCCGAGCAGGTCGCCGACCTCAAGGGCTCGGCCGAGCGCCTGGCCATCGCGGTCGGCTACTGCGGCGCGGCGACGGTGGAGTTCCTCTACCACCCCGGCGACCAGCTCTTCGCCTTCCTCGAGGTCAACACCCGCCTGCAGGTCGAGCACCCGATCACCGAGTACACCACCGGTTTCGACCTGGTGCGCGCTCAGCTGATGGTGGCCTCGGGCATCCCGCTCACCGGTGAGCCCCCGGCCGAACGCGGGCACGCCATCGAGGCGCGCCTGAACGCCGAGGACCCGGACCGTGATTTCGCCCCGGCGCCGGGCCGCATCGTGCGCCTGGATCTGCCCGCCGGCCCGGGCATCCGCGTGGACACCGGTGTCAGCGAAGGCGACACCATCCCCGCCGATTTCGACTCCATGATCGCGAAAATCATTGCCTACGGCCGTGATCGCAACGAGGCGCTGGGCCGGTTGCGCCGCGCCATGGTGCAGACCCGCGTGGTCATCGAAGGCGGCGCGACCAACAAGAGTTTCGTCCTGGACCTGCTGATTCAGCCCGAGGTCATCGACGGCTCGGCCGACACCGGCTGGATCGACCGCGTCCGCGGCGAGGGCCGCCTGGTCTCGCAACGGCATTCGACCGTCGCGCTGGCCGCGGCCGCCATCGACGCCTACGAGGACGAGGAGAGCGCCGAGCGGCATCGCCTGCTGTCCACCGCGTCCGGCGGCCGGCCGCAGGTGCAGCACGAGAGCGGGCGCCCGCACGATCTCAAGCTGCGCGGCGTGGGCTACCGGGTGCGAGTCGCCCGCATCGGCGCGCACCGCTTCCGCATCGGCATCGAGGCGGGCGCCGAAACCCGCACCGCCGACGTCGATCTCGAGCGCTTCGACGAGCACACCGGCCAGATCGTGGTCAACGGCATCCGCTACCGCCTGACCACCGGCACCCACGGCCCCATCGCCGTGGTGGACATCGACGGCGTCACGCACCGCATCAGCCGGGACGAGGGCGGCGTGGTCCGCTCCCCCGCGCCCGCGCTGGTGGTCGCGACCCCGCTCGCGGTCGGCGCGGAAGTCGAAGCGGGAGCGCCGATCCTGGTGCTCGAGAGCATGAAGATGGAAACGGTGCTGCGCGCGCCGTTCAAGGCCCGGTTGAAGGAATGCACCGTATCGGTCGGCACCCAGGTGGAAACCGGTGCGCCGCTCATGCGCCTCGAGCCGATCGCGGACGACGACGGAGCGGGCGAGGCCGCGGCCGTCGGCGCGGTCGAACTGGACCTGCCCGACCGGCCCACCCCCGCGGGCACCGCCGAGCGCATGGCTCGCGGCCTGCAGGATCTGCGCAGCCTGCTGCTCGGCTTCGACGAGGATCCGCACCAGGAACAGCGTGTCCTCGAGGACTACCTCGCCGCGCGCGCGGAAGCCCTCGCCGACAATCAGCGCCCGCTGGCCGACGAGCTCGAACTGGTCGAGGTCTTCGCCGATCTCGCCGAGCTGAGCCACAACCGCTCGTGGGACGAGGACGGCGCGCAGAGCCACGTCCACAGCGCCCGCGAGTACTTCCACACCTACCTGCAGAGCCTGGACGTGGAGCGGGCCGGTCTGCCGGAATCGTTCAAGGCCAAGCTCGGTAAGGCGCTGGGGCACTACGGAATCACCGAGCTCGATCGCACGCCCGAGCTCGAGGCCGCGGTCTTCCGCATCTTCCTGGCGCAGCAGCGCCCGGCCGAGACCGTCGCGGTGATCACCACGCTGTTGCGCAAGTGGGTCCGCGAGCCCGTGCCGAACGGCACGCTGCGCGAGCCGGTCGGCTTGGCGCTCGAGCGTCTGGTGGCCGCCACGCAGGTGCGCTTCCCGGTCATCGCCGATCTCTCGCGCGGTGTGGTCTACGCCTGGTACGGCCTGCCGCTGCTGCGCCGCAACCGCGCTCGGGTGTACACCAATGTCCGCCGGCAGCTGCGGCACTTCGACGAGAACCCGAACACCCCGGATCGCGCCGAGCGCATCTCCGACATGGTCCGCAGCACCGAGCCCCTGGTGCGGCTGCTGGGCCAGCGGCTCGAGCGCGGCAAGATGGACAACTCGGCGATGCTCGAGGTCCTGACCCGCCGCTACTACGGCAACAAGGGTCTCACCGGCGTCCGCACCACCGAGGCCGACGACTGCACCTTCGTGATCGCCGAGCGCAAGGGCATGAGCCTGGTTTCGGCCGCGGTCAGCTTCCACGCCCTGGACACCGCGGTGCGCGGGCTCATCGAGCTGGCCGGTGGCGCCGCCTCGATCGAGGCCGACATCTACCTGGGCTGGGAGGGCCAGCCCGAGGACTTCGACGCCATGGCCGTGGCCCTGCAGGAAGTCCTCAACGCCCAGCCCATGCCGAATCAGGTGCATCGCATCACCTGCACGGTCGCGGGCAGCGGCGGCGCGGTCATGCACCACCACTTCACCTTCCGGCCCTCGACCACCGGGCTGGACGAGGAACGCCTCATCCGCGGCCTGCACCCGTACATCGCGCAGCGCATGCAGATGAAGCGCCTGCACAAGTTCGACCTCACCCGACTGCCGTCCTCGGACGACGAAGAGGTGTACCTGTTCCGCGCGGTCGCCAAGGAGAACCCCTCCGACGAGCGACTGGTGGCCTTCGCCCAGGTCCGCGACCTGGCGGCCCTGCGTGAGCACGACGGCCGGCTGCTCGCGCTGCCGACCGCCGAGACCACGATCGCCACCTGCCTGGACTCCATCCGGCGCGCGCAGTCCCAGCGGCCCTCGGCCAAGCGACTGCACACCAACCGGATCGTCATGTACATCTGGCCGCCGGTCGATGTGACCCGGGCCGAGCTGGAAACCATTGCGGGACACGTGCAGCCGACCACGGCGGGCACGGGACTCGAGGAGATCCTGCTCATCGCCCGTCAGCGCGACGCCCGCACCGACGAACTGGTCAAGATCGCGGTCCGGATCTCGTTCGACGCCATCGGCGGCACCGAGGTCAGCATCGTCGATCGCTCGGACGAGCCGGTCGAGCCGCTGGACGAGTACCGGCAGAAGGTGCTGCGCGCCAGCAGCCGCAACACCGTGTACCCGTACGAATTGACCGGTCTGCTGGGCGATTTCACCGAGCACGACCTGGACTCGGATCACGCGCTGGTGCCGGTCGACCGGCCCAAGGGGCGCAACAGCGCCGCACTGGTCGCCGGTGTGGTGACCACCCGCACCGAGCGGCATCCCGACGGCGTCACCCGCGTGGTGCTGCTCGGCGATCCGACCAAGTCCCTCGGCGCGCTGTCCGAGCCGGAATGCCGCCGCGTCATCGCCGCGCTGGATCTGGCCGAGCAGCTGCGAGTTCCGCTGGAGTGGTACGCACTGTCCTCGGGCGCGCGCATCTCCATGGAGTCCGGCACCGAGAACATGGACTGGGTGGCGGCCGCGCTCAAGCGCATCGTCGAATTCACCCAGGACGGCGGCGAGATCAATATCGTCGTCGCGGGCATCAACGTCGGCGCGCAGCCGTACTGGAACGCCGAAGCCACGATGCTCATGCACACCAAGGGCATCCTGGTGATGACCCCGGATTCGGCCATGGTGCTCACCGGCAAGCAGTCCCTGGACTTCTCCGGCGGCGTCTCGGCCGAGGACAACTTCGGCATCGGCGGCTACGACCGCGTCATGGGCCCCAACGGCCAGGCGCAGTACTGGGCCCCGAACCTGACCGCGGCGCGCGAAGTTCTGATGTCGCACTACGACCACACCTATGTGGCCCCGGGTGAGCAGGGACCGCGCCGCGCGCCGACCGGAGACCCGATCGACCGCGACATCTCCGATTTCCCGCATGTGCTGGCGGACAGCGATTTCACCACCGTCGGCGAGATCTTCTCCGCGACCGCGAACCCGGATCGCAAGAAGCCCTTCGACATTCGCACCGTCATGCGGGCACTGGCCGATCAGGATCATCCGGTGCTCGAGCGCTGGGCAGGCATGGCCGACGCCGAGACCGCGGTGGTGCAGGACGCGCGCCTGGGCGGAATCCCGGTGTGCCTGCTGGGTATCGAATCGCGGGGCGTGGTGCGACGCGGCCTCACCCCGACCGACGGTCCCGACACCTACACCGCGGGAACGCTTTTCCCGCGTTCCTCGCAGAAGGCAGCGCGTGCGATCAACACCGCGAGCGGCAACCGCCCGCTGGTGGTGCTGGCCAACCTCTCGGGCTTCGACGGTTCCCCGGAATCGATGCGCAAGCTCCAGCTCGAGTACGGCGCCGAAATCGGCCGGGCCATCGTCAATTTCCAGGGCCCGATCGTGTTCTGCGTGATCTCGCGCTACCACGGCGGCGCGTTCGTCGTGTTCTCCAAAGCGCTCAACCCGAACATGACGGTGCTGGCCCTGGAGGGTTCGTTCGCCTCGGTGCTGGGCGGCGCTCCGGCCGCGGCCGTGGTCTTCTCCGGTGAGGTCAACGCCCGCACCGGCGCGGACTCGCGAGTGCGGGACCTGGGCACCCGAGCGGCCAACGCCATCGGCGCGGATCGCGCGGTGCTCACCGCCGAGCTCGACGAGATGCGCTCCTCGGTCCGCGCGGAGAAGCTGGGTGAGGTCGCCGCCGAATTCGACGGCGTGCACAACATCCAGCGCGCCGTGCAGGTCGGATCGGTCGACGCGATCATTCGCGCCGCCGAACTGCGCCCGCGCATCATCGACGCGATCGAGGCGGGTCTGAACAAGTAGTCGACCGACGCCCTCGCGCTGCGGGGGCGTGTTCGGCCGGACCGGGTCCGGGGCTCTCCACGAGCCCCGGACCTGCGTCGTTCACGGGGTACGAAGGGTGTGCGCGGCGTCGCGTAGGGTGGGCGGCGCCAACGGGGAGGGGAGATTTTCTGTGAGTATCGATGAGCTGACACAGGATCAGCGGGTCACCGAGCGCATCGCACGACCGAGCAAGCGGGGATGGCTCGGCTGGGTCGGAGTGATCGCCGGCTGGACGGGAATGGTCGCCGCGGGCGCCGGGGTGGGCCTGCACTACAGCACCACGGCGTGGGAGCCGGCGGTCCTCGCGGCGTCGTTCGCCTCGTACCTGATGGTGTTCGCGATTCCGGCCCTGCTGCTGTTCGCAATTACGCGCCGGTGGGTGAGCACGGCGCTGGCAGTCGTGGTCACGACCGCCGCGCTGTGGTCGCAAGCGCCGATGCTGTGGCCGGACGGCTCCGCGCCACCCGGTACCGATGTGGTTGTGATGCAGTCGAATCTGATGCTCGGCCACGGCTCACCCGAAGCGGTGGTCACCGCGGCCCGCGACAACTCGGCCGAAGTCCTGACCATCGAGGAACTCACCCCCGACCTACTGATCCGCCTGGACGCGGCCGGCCTGGCCGACCTGTTCCCCCACCGCTTCACCGCGCCGTCCGGCGGCGGCCAGGGCACCGGCATTTTCAGCCGCTATCCACTGCGGGACGGCGTGAAGTTCGACGGCTTCTGGCTGAACAACCTGCGCGCCACCATGATCCACCCCGACCGCGGCCCGGTCACGGTCTTCGCCCTCCACCCGATCCCCCCGCTCTCGAACGCCGACGTCTGGCACCGGGAACTGACCCGGATCGCGGAAATCCTCGAAGCCCAGTCCGGACCCGTTCTGGTGGGCGGCGATTTCAACGCGACCTGGGACCACGCGCCCTACCGCTCGCTGCTGACCGGCCGCTACGCCGACGCGGCCGAACTCCTCGGCGTGGCCGCCCTGCCGACCTGGCCCACCGATCGGCCGTTCGGACCGTTCATCGGCATAGACCGGGTTCTGATAGCCGGGGGGCATGCGTTGGAGATCAACTCTCACACGATCCCGGGAACGGACCACCGGGCCGTGGTGGCACGGCTGCGGCTCGCCGAGTCCTGACGGACGGCGGGGACCGGTCGGGAGCCTCGACTGCGGTTCCAGAGCTCAATTCCATTGTGCTACAGCACTATTTAGACACGTTGGCAATTCAAATCCCGCGATCACCGCGCACGAGATTCTGCGGCAGCGATCAAAATATCGACCAGCCGCACGAGCTCCCGAGCCCCCTCCGGGTCATCAGCCCGGCGACTCACCGCGAAGACCGGCCCGGCCTGATCGAGCACCACCCCGGCCCGCCCCAGCACATGATCGAACGCCAGCATCGCCGCACGCCCGTTGCCGTCGGAAAAGGGATGAAAGAAACACACATCCAGGTAGACCCGAGCGGCCCGCGCCGCCGGCGCCATCCCCGGTTCGGCGGCCTCACGCAGGCAATTCGCGAACTCCCCGGCGGTAGTCGCGTCGACGCCATACCGCTCGCGACCACCCTTGGCGAACGCGGGAAGCACGCGAAATCGCTCGATCTCGCCCGCTCCCATAGCGATTCGATGCCACTCCGCGAGCCGCTCGAAGGTCAGCTCCGAATCGGACCGCTCCGCGGCCAGCGCCGCGCACACCCGCTCGACGCGCGCCGAGTCCCAGCCCGAGGCTTTCACGTAGGACACAACCCCGTCGCGCCGCCCCGCCACCGGCCCCACATCCCGCCTGCCCATCTCACCCCACGGCACCGCCGCCCGCACCCCGAGCCAGGACCGCAGGTCATCACGCATCGGATTCGAAGAACCCGTCGGCCACCCGCTCGGCGACATCCGCCACGACCGCCTGGTCCGGGCCGACCCAGCTCCGGAAACGCCCGCCGATCGCCGAATGGACCAGCGCGTCGGCGAAGTCCGGCGAAACCCCTTCCCGCGCCAGGAACCATCCCAGCACCTGCGCCGCATGCCGGTACCACGCGTCACCCGCGTTGGTCTGTGCCACGACCTCGGTCACCAGCAGCGGAATTGCGTCTTCCCACACCGTTATCCGCGATTCCGACGACCCCGGGGGCACCCCCAGCTCCCCGAAGCGCCTCGCCAGCCGTTCGAGCCAACCCCGCCACTCCACGAGGGCCCGCACGGTCCGTGCGACCGTCTCGTCCGGTTCACCGACCGAATGGCGCAGACAGCACCACTCCGAGATCGGCCCGCCACCGAAATCGGACTCATCGCACCCCCAGGCCCACCCGTAGGCCCACACCCCGTACCGCTCCCCCACCGCTTCGGAAACCGACACGACCCAGCGCTCGGGATCCGCGCTGTCCGGCGGCGGCAGCGCACCGATCACCCCGGCGGCCTCATCGGCATCGAATGCGTGCGTCGCCGGGTCGACGTCGGCCCAGGACAACGCGCCCGGATGATAATCCCACATGCTCACGAATCAGATTGTGCCGCAGGCCCACCGGCTCGGATCACACCGGCGGTCCGGCCCCGACGACCGCAGAGTCCGGCCGCGACGGTGACCGGAGACGAACCGGTCCGCGTACTCGAAAGGTCCCGACCGCAGCCCGACTGAATCGGCAGCGACAAGCATTCGGAGCACCCGCGTTCCGTCGCCCCCGTCGATTCAGCCCACTCGGGAGACCCATCGGTTCGGCTCCGAGTTCCGGATTCGAGCGGTCACCACCGCCAGCGTCGACCCGAATTCCACACGGGCCCTACGTATTCACGGCGCAGGCGGCGGTGATCATCCCAACCAGGACGACGGTGAGGAAGACCGGGTAGATGATCGCGTGGAAGCGGTCGGGAATCGCGGGCGGCGACCTCTTCAGCAGGCCGATCGTCGGCAACGCCCCGGCCAGGAGCCCGGCGGCAGCCAAGAGGTCGACGTGACCGTAGCTACCGGCGGGCGCCGCTACCGGTGTCGCCAGCGCGTAGACCACGGTCGCGGTGACGGCCACCGGCAGACCGAGCGGGTTGGCCATCGCCACCGCCTCGGACATGGGCAGACCGGCGCGGCGCAGCAGCGGGACCGTCATCACGCTGCCGCCCACGCCGAGAAGCGCTGCGACCGCGCCTATTCCGACACCGCTGACGGGTGGGAGCGGCATCGGCCGGGTGCCCGGCCGATCCGGCGCAGTGATGAACCCGGCGCGCAGCACGATATCGGCGATGGTGATCAGCAGGTAGGCGGCGAACAAGAGTTGCAGAACCCGGTCGGGGACCGCGGTCGAGAGCGCGGCCCCCGCCACCGCGCCGACGGCGATGAAAAGCGCCAGGGGATGCAGGAACTCGGGGCGGAGATCGCCGGTGCGGGCGGCGGCGACCGTCGCGAGCGCGGCGTTGACGATCATGACGGCGGCGGACGTCGCCACGGCCACGTGCATGGCATCGGCGCCGGCGGTGGCGGCCGAGAAGGCGTAGACCACGGGCACGGTCACGAAGCCGCCACCGAACCCGAACAGGACGGTCGTCACGCCGGTCAGACAGCCGCAGCACAGCAGGAGCAGGAACGATGTCAGCACCCGGGAACCGTATGACGCGGAACAGGGGGCGCACATTCGATGTTCGGACCGTTTACCGTGAGAATCCGCCACGCACCTAGGGTGATCAGAATGCGCAACATCGCGGTGGCCGACGTCGATTCGATCGACCGGGCGGTACTGGCGATCGGCACCGACTATCCGGTGTCGCATCCCCTGCCCGCCCACCGGCATCGCCGCGCACAGGTGCTGTACGCGGCGACCGGGGTCATGCGGGTGGACACCGCGCACGGGAGCTGGACGGTTCCGACACAGCGCGCCGCTTTGATTCCACCCGAGGTCGAGCACGCGGTGCTGATGGCGGGCGTCAGCACCCGCAGCCTGTATCTGGAACCCGGCGCGGTGCCGTGGTTTCCGGCGCGCTGTCAGGTGGTGGAGGTGTCCGCGCTGCTGCGCGAGCTGCTGCTGGCCGCGGTGGACATGCCCGCCGAATACGCCCGGCGCGGCCGCGACGCCTGCCTGGCCGATCTCCTGCTGTACGAGCTGCGGAATCTGACCCCGCTGCCCTTCGAACTACCGTTGCCCCTTGGACCCGAACTGCGCGGGCTGTGCGAGCAGTTCCAGCTCGCCCCCACGATCCGGTCCACCCCCGAGGACTGGGCGCTCCGAATGCGCATCAGCACAAGAACATTCAACCGGGTCTTCCGTACCGAAACCGGCATGACCTTCCAGCGGTGGCGACAGCGGGCCTGCGTCGCGCACGCCCTGCGCGCCGTGGCCACCGGCGAAACCGTGACCGCCGTCGCGGCACACCTCGGCTACGACACCCCCGCGGCGTTCTCGGTCATGTTCCAGCGCGAGACGGGGTCTCCGCCTAGCGCGTTCCGACCCCGCGACGCCCGGATTCGGTAGGCTGCCGGGCACATTCCCCGATCACGCGGAGGTGGTTCGTGGCCGCTCCCCCGGCGCCGCCGGTCCGGACGAACTTCCCCGGGCGCGTGCTCGGCCTGCTTGCCACGGGCGCGGTGGTCCTGGGTATCGCCTTCGTGATCGCGCCCCGCGCGCTCGCCGCCCGCGAGGGGGCGTCCTTCGGCGACGCGGACGCGCTGCGCGGCGAGTTTCGCACGGCCTTCGATACCTACTGGCGCACGGGGGAATCCGCCTTCCCGGCGGATCTGCAGCGCATCGTCGACTACTGGTTCCGTTATCACCTGAGCAAGGCCGTCATAGCGGGCGTGCTGCTGTTCGTGCTGATCTCGCTCACGGTGCTGCTGTGGCGCGCGTTCGTTCGCACACACGAATCGAGCACGAACGGCAGACTCGCACTCGGTGCGGCGGGAGTCGTCACCACCGCGCTGGTGTTGTTCGCCGCGATGCTGGTGATCGCCAATATCCAAGGCGCGATAGCGCCTTTCGCCTCACTCCTGCCCTTCCTGATCGACGGCCCACCGGATCCCGCGCTCGCCGAGACCCTCGATCAGGTGCGGCAGCGGTTGGCCGAGGCCGCGACCTCGGGCGAACGCGCGCCCGCCGCACTGAATGTCATGCTGGACGACTTCACGCGCTATCACGTCGTCGTCGCGGTGGCCGCCGCCCTGGTGGCCGCCGACCTGCTGGCGCTGAGCGTGCTGATGTGGCGTAAATCCACCGCCCAGCCCGCGCGTTCGCGAGCGAAGCGCGTGCTGACCGCGTTCGGCGCGCTGTCGATTCTGACGGCGATGGCCACGATCGTGGTGGCGGTGGCGAATACGACCAATGCCGGCGATCCGGCGTCCGGCCTCGCGGCATTGTTCGACGGCGGCTGGTGACCCGCCCGAACAGGACCCGCAGGTGGCGCTAAGCGCCCTGCACCGCGACCGCACCACGGTGCCGCCGAACACGTCCCAGCCACGCCCACGGGCCGACCGCCACCGCGAACACCGCCACCGTGACTACCACGAAGTACACCAGCGACCCGTTGCGCCCGAACCGCGGCAGGAAGGCGAGTTCCTGACCGGTGGCGGCCACCGCGTTGAGGAACGGCGCGTACGCCTGCACCGTATACCCGTGCGGCAGCAGACTGATCGAGTTCTCGGCCACGTACACCCAGAACAGCAGCACCGCGACCGCCGCCGACGGAGTCCGGATCACCGCCCCCGCGGCGATGCCCATCCCGCACGCGGCGAACGCGTACATCGGTACCGTCCACAGGAATCGGAGCCCGGCGGCATCGGTGAGATCCACCTCCCCGTACACGAGCGGAAACAGCCGGGGCAGCGCGACCAGCACGATCACCAGCAACACCACCGTCGACACCGCCGCGATGCCCCCGTAGAACACCCACCGCGCTGCCGCCGCCACCCAGGCGCGCGGGAACAGAAACGCTTCCAGATCCCGGACATCGCCCCGGCGCTGCACGCCGTGCGCGTAGGCGGCGGTCACCATCATGATCGCGGTCGCGAAGGTGATCACCCAGTACACCGCGTTGGTGGTGCTCACCGACGTGATGGCCGACTGCCCCGGAATCCGCGCGAATCGTTCCGCCACAGCCGCGATCGCAAAGGTGACCAGCAACGGCAACCCGACCGTGAGCGGCACCGCGATGCTCCAGAGGAACCCGCGCCCAGACGTGCGCGTCCACTCCGCGGCGATCGCACGGCCCCAGCGCACCCGCAGCGCGGGCTGCACCACCTCGACGCCGCTCACGACGCCCCCACCGGACCGGTCAGGCGCAGATAGGCGTCTTCGAGCCGCACCCCCGGCACGACCAGCGCCGCAAGTGGTTCGGCGGCCAGCACCCGGCCCGGTCCCAGCACCACGATCGCGTCCGCGTTGCGCTCCACTTCGTCCAGCAGATGACTGGTGACCAGCACGCACACGCCGTCGGAGGCCAAGCGCCGCAGCAACTCCCGCAACCACAGGATGCCCGCTATATCGAGCCCGTTGACCGGTTCGTCGAGGATGAGCGTGCGCGGCTCGCCGAGCAGCGCGGCCGCGATGCCCACGCGCTGCAACATACCCAGCGAGTACCGGCCGAGCCTGCGATCGGCCACCGATTCCAGATCGACCAGCCGCAGCACCGCCGCGACCCGGCTGCCGGCGATCCCCCGCGCTCGAGCGATCCACCGCAGATGCCGGCGCGCGGTATGGCGCGGATCGAAGGCCCGATAGTCCAGGTGCACACCGAGATTCGGCGGCGTGCTGTGCCCGGCGCGCACCGGCGCGCCGTCGACCCGGATACTCCCGGCGCCGGGCGCCAGAATGCCCGAGACGCAACGCAGCAGCGAGGTCTTGCCGGTCCCGTTGAGCCCGAGCAGATACGTCACCGCCCCGTCCGCGACGGTCAACTCCGGAACGTCCAGCACGGTCGTCGCGCCGTAACGCAGTGTGAGGCCCTCGATCTCGATCATCGCGGCGGGATCAGAACGTGCACGGAATGGGCAGCCCGACGGTTTTGACGCCCTCGCACAGCGAGCTGTTCGCCAGCTTCCACACCCCGTCGATGCGCTTCCAGGTCACCTTCATCACGATCCCGGGCCGCCCCGCGGAATTGGTGTGCAGCATCGCGGTGTGCTCGTCGCCGCTGTGGGTTTCGGGTCCGGTCACCTCGTTCCAGCCCTTGGGCGCGCGGAACAGCCCGAGGTTGTAGACCGTGCGCGGAACCACGACCGCGTTCATCCCGCCTTCGAGATTGGCGGCCTTGGCCTCGTCGGAGGCGGCGGTCTCCACCAGGAACCGGACCTGCTCCTCGAGATCGGCGAGCGTCGGCACCTCCCGCGTGATCCGGAAGCCCTCGGGTGCGGCGGTCGCGGTCGGCGCGAAGACCGCGAGCACGGCCGCGAGCACGGCGAGCACCCCGGCCAGACTTCGGCGGTTTTTCATCTATTTAGCCTTTCGCGTGATTCACCTAACAGCGCGGCGACGTGGTAAACATACTGTTGAAGGCGCTAAGTTAGCCTAGCCTAACGGCGACGGTCAAGACTCATTTAAATAGCTCGGCCGCGAAGCAGCCGAGGCCCCGGACCGGCCGGACTATCGAAAAGAGGTGTGCGACGGTGAACTCAACCCGCGGTGGTCGCGCCCTGCGGTGGTCGCACGGTGAGCCGCAGCGTCACGCCGCAGTCGCCACTCGCGTCGGGCCGCACGTCGACCTCGTACTGCGCGGCCAGCGCCGCCGAATGCCGCTCGAGAATCCGTTCGATCATGCCCTGCTGAATGCCGACCACGATCTCCGGCGACCCGGCCGCGATGCGCCGCAGCGGGCAGTTGCACAGCGCGATCTCGTGCGTGCCGAAACTCGAGATGGCAGAGGAGACCTGGAAACCCAGCCGCGTCAGCGTCGTGGACAGCACGCCGACCGGATCGGGCAGACCGGAGTCGTCCGCGCTGATGCCGGTGAGGGTGTCCGCCCAGACCCGGCCCGCCGCAGCGGCTTTCGCACGCCGATCCGCCGGGGTGTCCCCCAGCTGGGCGAGCAGCGCGGCCAGCACCGGCGCGATCGGATCGGCCCCGACCGCCACGTACCCCTTGCGCGGGCGGCCCACGGTCTCCGACGGCAACCAGGTGCCCTCGACCAGACCCGCCTCGATGAGCGAGTTCAGGTGAAATCGCGCCGTGGTGATGTGAATCCCCAGCGCCTGCGCGATGACCGGCGCGTCCAGCGGTTGCAGCGAATCGCGCACCAGGGCGAAGACCCGATCCCGCTGCCGGGGCACGGTGGCCATTTCGCTCCTCTCACGCCACGACCGATGACCGATCCGACTGATTGTAGGAACACCGCGATATGACCACACCCCTGCCCTTCGACGAACGCGACTCCGCGCACATCCCCGGACACTGGCTGCTGGCCCGGCTCGGCAAGCGCATCCTGCGCCCCGGCGGCAAGGCCATGACCGAGCGCATGCTCGACGCGGCAGCCCTGCGCGGGGCCGAGGTGGTCGAGTTGGCGCCCGGTCTGGGCAAGACGGCCGCGCTCATTCTCGGGCACGATCCCGCGAGCTATCGCGGCGTGGAAGCCGATCCGGCCGCCGCCGCGCTCACCACCGCGGCCATCGGGGGACGGGGCGAGATCACCGCGGGTGACGCCGCCGCCACGGGTCTGGCCGGCGATTCCGCCGACGCGGTCATCGGCGAGGCCATGCTGACCATGCAGACCGACAAGCACAAGGCCGAGATCATCGCCGAGGCGTTCCGGGTGCTTCGGCCCGGCGGACGGTACGCCATCCACGAATTGGCGCTGCGCCCCGACGATCTGCCCGAGGAGATCAAGACCGAGATCCGCAAGGCGATGTCCCGCTCGATCAAGGTCAACGCCCGGCCGCTGACCGCTTCGGAATGGGCGGCCACCCTCACCGCGGCCGGATTCGTCGTCGACACCATCGATTTCGCGCCCATGGCCCTGTTGCGACCGCGCCGAGTGATCGCCGACGAGGGTCTGCTCGGCACCGCCCGCATCGTGTGCAACATCCTGCGCGACCGCCCCGCCCGCGAACGCGTACTCGCCATGCGCGCCACCTTCGAAACCCATCGCGACGCCCTCATCGCCATTTCCATCATCGCCAGAAAGCCGAACGCGTGACGACCAGCACCGCCCCGATAGTCCACGACACCACTTCCTGGGTGCCGCGCGACGGCGCGACCCCCAACCCGCAGCGCCTGCTGCACGGCACCGGGCTCACCCTGGTGCGCATCAGCTTTCGCGCGGGCCAGCTCCTGGACGAACACCGGGCAGTCGGCCCGATCTTCATCACCTGCGTCTCCGGCGTGATCGACCTCGACGTCACGACCGCCGCCGGCACGACCTCCCACGTCCTCGAGCCCGGCAGCGTCATCCACATCGAACCCGGTGACCCCCACAAACTCCTGGCCCGCACCGACGCGGTCGTCCAGGTCGTGCTCCAGCGCGACGTCCGCACGACGCGCCGCGAGGGCTGACCCCCGGACGCACGATCACTCGGATCCGGCACCGCGGCACAATCTGTACGCCGCACTCGAGCCAGTGCCGGACGTGATCCGCGATTGATTCCGGCGTCACGGCGTGCCACCGGACGGTCGAGCCGCTCGCAGGTATACCCGGGCTCGACGACCGACTCGGCCGAGTCTTTGCATCCCACAGCACCGCGGAGAGTCTCCGCCTGACAGCGGGGTCCGGCTGGTGAAACCCGGAACAATCGCGTGCGCAGCGCGAATGGTGTCGCTGCGCGGGCGCTGTCCCGGTCGACCCGTCACCTACCCGCGGCGGCGCGCTCGGATGCGACCCGGCCGACCGATGCGGGCCCGACCGGCTCGCCGCCGGTCCGGAGTGTCCGACTCCCGTGGCGTTCTCTCCACGCGGTGAACCGGTCGGGAGTCGATCACCGCGCCGGCGTTTCCCCTAGGCTGGCCGCATGGTCGAGGGCGGCGGGGAGCGCAAGGCGCTGGGATCGGCACCGTGGGGATCGCGGTTGCTCGGGCCGGCGAACGAGGGCGCGCTGTCGCGGCGGGTGCGCGTGCAGACGCTGCTGACCGTGCCGCTGATCCTGGGCAACCTGGTCGGGATCGTGGTGGCCATCGCCCTGATCGGGGCGGTGCTGCCGGGCCCGTCGGTCTTCAGCCGCGATTTGATCCTGCTGAACTTCCTGGCGACCCCGCTGTACGCGGCGCTCGCGCTGGTGATCGGCACGACCTGGGGCACGGTGTGGGGCGTGCGGACCCTGCGCTGGGCGATCGACCCCGACCACGTGCCCGACGAGAAGGAACGCCGGGCCGCCGCCCGGGTGCCGCGCCGGCTGGCCTTCCAGCAGGCCGCACTGTGGATCGGCGGTATGGCGGTGCTGACGCCGCTGTACGGGGTCATGGATCCGGCCTTCGTGCCCAAGCTCCTGCTGGGCATCGGATTCAGCGCGATCGTGGTGTGCGCCAACAGCTATCTGGTCGCGGAGTTCGCGCTGCGCGCGGTGACCGCCCGGGTGCTCGACGCGACTCCGTCCCGGCAGGCCCGCGGCGTCGGGGTGTTCGGGCGTTCGGCGCTGGTGTGGGTGCTGGGTTCAGGTATTCCGGTCGCACTGCTCATGGTGGTGGCGATCCTCGCGCTGTGCGGCATGGACATCAGCACCGCGCGGCTCGCTGTCTGCGTGCTGTCCCTGGGCGGGGCGACCCTGGTGTTCGGCGGCATGCTCATGGCCCAGACGCTCGCGGCCACCGTCGCCCCGATCCGCGGCGTGCGCAACGCGCTGCGCCGGGTCGAGAACGGCGATCTCGACGCCGCCGTCACCGTCTACGACGGCACCGAATTGGGCGAGCTGCAAAGCGGTTTCAACCGCATGGTGCAGGGCCTGCGTGAACGCGAGCAGATCCGGGATCTGTTCGGCCGGCACGTCGGCCACGATGTCGCCGCGGCGGCCCTCGAGCGCAATCAGGAACTCGGCGGCGAGGAGTGCTACGCCGCCGCGCTCTTCATCGACATCATCGGCTCGACCACCATGGCAGCCTCGCGCCCGGCCCCCGAGATCGTCACCATCCTCAACGAGTTCTTCGCCATCGTGGTCGACGAGGTCGAGCACGCGGGCGGTCTGGTGAACAAGTTCGAGGGCGACGCCGCGCTCGCGGTGTTCGGCACCCCCGCGCCGCTGGCCGATCCGGCCGCCGCGGCCCTGTCCGCGGCCCGCGCCATCCGCTCCCGGTTGACCGGCGCCGCAAGCGAATTCGACGCCGCGATCGGGGTCGCGGCCGGGCGCGTGGTGGCCGGCAATGTCGGCGCGCACCGTCGCTACGAATTCACCGTCATCGGTGACGCGGTCAACGAGGCCGCGCGCCTGTGCGAACTCGCCAAATCCTATGACGCGCGCGTACTGGCCTCGGAGAACACCGTGAACGCCGCCGACCTCGACGAGCAGAAGCATTGGGAACTCGGTGAATCGGTGACCCTGCGCGGCCGTCTGCAACCGACCCGGCTGGCCGGCCCGCGGCCGTGAGCACCGGGCGGCATCGCCCGCGACATCCGCTCCGCGTCAGGATTCGGCCGGTTGCAGATCCGCCGCGTCGTGGCGCGGGTGCCGCGGCCTGGTCAGCAGCCAGCCGACCGCCGCCGCCATGGGCGTCATGAGAATGGCGTAAACCGCTGCCGGAACGGCGATCTGGGTGCTGTCCAGGACGCTGATCGCGATGGTGATGGAGATGGCGCTGTTGTGGATGCCGATCTCCATCGAGCACGCGATGGCCTGCCGCCGCCCGATGCCCAGGCGGCGCGGCACGAAATATCCGATCGTCAGACTCAGCAGGCAGAACAGCGCCGTGATCGCGCCGACCTGGCGCAGATAGCCCGCCGCGTCCGAGCGTTCGGCGCTCACGCCGACCACCACGACCAGCGCGAGCAGGACCACCGAGGCGATTCGCACCGGCCTGTCCATCCGATCGGCGAAACCCGAAGCCACCCGCCGCAGGATCATGCCGAGCACCACCGGCACCAGGACGATCGCGAAGACCTGCACCACCTTGCCGAATTGCAGCCCGACCGCGCCGGTGTCGTCGACGGGTTCGAAATAGTCGATGGCGAAGTTCACCAGCAGCGGGATGGTGATCACCGAGATCACCGAATTGACCGCCGTCAGCGAGACATTGAGCGCCACGTCACCGCGGAACAGATGGCTGAACAGATTCGCCGACGCCCCACCGGGCGAGGCCGCCAGCAACATCATGCCCACCGCCAGCAGCGGCGGCAGATCGAAGGCCAGGATCAGACCGAACGCCAGCGCCGGCAACACCAGCACCTGGCACACCAGCGCGATGGCGACCACCTTCGGATGCCGCGCGACCCGCGCGAAATCCTCGATGGTCAGTGACAGCCCCAGCCCGAACATGATCACGGCCAGCGCGATCGGCAAGGCCACCGATACGGCTCCGGTATTCACCTGATTTCCCCACCCTTCTCCCCTGGATCCTCCAGGGTAGCGACCGCCCAGCGGGTCCCCGGGCAATACGCGGTGCCGGGCGGCCCGGTTCGAGCCGCCCGCCACCGGTCGTGCGTCAGCTGTGTACGGACCGCGCCGCGCCGAACCGGTAGGCCGTGGTGCCCAGCCCGGACGGCCGGGTGAAGCCCGGGGTCACCGGGGCCGCGGGCGCCGGCGGGGCGGGCCGGTACCGCGCGATCAGATGTTCTTCGCCGTAGCGCCGGCATTCCAAGTGCCAGTGCAGGATTCCGGCCAGCCAGTCCTGCAACTCCCGGGCCCGCTGGTCGAGCACCCGGCGCACGTCGGGCTCGAGCTCGTACTCCTCGTAGAGGGTGGGCAGCTCCACGCTCACCACCCGCTCGAACTGTTCCATGCGCGCGGTCATCAGATCGTTGACCACGGCCACGGCTCGATCCCGGTCGCAGCCCAGGAAATTGCGGATGACCCGCACCCCGTTGTGGAAGTCGCCCTCGAACTCGGTTTCCTTCTGATACGAGAACAGATCGTTGAGCAGCACCGCGTAATCGGCCGCGGTGTTCTCCAGATTCGACAGCGTCTGGGTCCGGTAGATCTGCGGCGGAACGAGATTGCCGTGTGTGAGCCGCGAGAGCGACTTGGTCAGATCCGAGCCGAAGGTGTCGCGGCGCATCTCCACGTAGTCGATGGGATCGGGGATGCGGTGCAGGGTGTGATTGAGCACCTCCCACTCGCACGCGGTCAGGAAACTCTGGATGGCCCTGCGGAATTCCTGTTTCTGCGCGCCGTCCATGGGCGCG
The DNA here is from genome assembly GCF_040614455.1 of Nocardia sp. NPDC005978. Lineage (NCBI taxonomy): Bacteria > Bacillati > Actinomycetota > Actinomycetes > Mycobacteriales > Nocardiaceae > Nocardia > Nocardia sp. NPDC005978. Next base: position 70,384 of record NZ_JBEXUS010000011.1, on the reverse strand, counting down.
GTGGTGCGCGCCCACAGATCGGCCAGCCCGGCCTCGAGGGGATTGACGGGCAGTTCCGCCGCCGCCCCCTCGATCGGCATGAACTCCGCCAGCCGCAACCCCTGCGCCTTCGCCGCGACCACGTTCTTGGCCGGGAAGAAGACGGCCGGATAGTAGTCGTCGACGTAGGTGCCCCAGGTCAGCCACCCGCTCGACAGGTCGAGTTCGTCGCCGTTCGCGTCCGGATCCAATCCCGCTGCGCAGAGCGGGAAGTCGAAGTCGCGCAGATCGCGCTCGGACCAGATGTTCACCTCGACCCCGGGCGCGGGTTCGAGCATGCCCATGGCGCGCGCCCAGTCGACGATGTGTTCGCGGGCGGCGTCGACCCGCGGATTGAGCCGCAGGGTGAAGGGCATGTAGATCTCCGGCAGCGGCGTCGGGCCGACCGGTTCGGGCGCGTGGGCGAAGCTCCTGACGCGCGGCCCCAGGCCCAGGCTGCCCGGGGTGAGCCGCAGCGCAGACATCCCGATTCCGTTCGGTATGAGCGTTGTCGGCAGGGCGGCGGTCGAACTCGCGCGAGTGCTCGACTTGTTCATGTAGCGGCTGGACCGCAGATGCCATTCGTGCCCGCCGGCCTGCCAGTCCTGCAACCCCTTGGCGTATGCCGCCACCGCGAGCTGGGCCCGTGGCGTCGCCCCGTATTCGGCGAACAGCAGCGGCAATTCGGTGAGCGCGGTGTATTCGAACTGCTGCACGCGCGAGGTCAGCAGATCGTTGACGATCTCCGCCGCGGCCTGGGTCGCACAGCCCAGGAAGCGTTCGACCACCAGAATGCCGTTGGCGTTCTCGCCCTCGGAACGCACCTCGCGCTCGTAGGAGAAGATGTCGTTGCGCAGGTGCACCCCGTCGGCGAAGGTGTCGCACAGCACGCGCAGCGGCCGGGTGTACGCCAAGTCGGCCGGAACCTCCGCCGCCACCGCGTGTTCCACCAGATTCGCCGACCACGGCGCCCCGCCGACCTTGCGCCGCATCTCGATGTACTCGATGGGGTTGGCGATGCGGCCCTCGGTGATGTTGGCCAGCTCCCATCGCGATTCCTCGAGCAGCGCCTGCGTGGTGCCGGCGAAGCGCCGCCGCCAGTCCAGGGACATGCTCGGCACCGTGCGCGGCCACAGATCGGCCAGGCCCTGCTCCACCGGATTGGTCGGCTCGGGCATCTCGACGCTGTCCAGCGGCATGAAGGCGCGCAGGCGTTCCAGATAGTCCCGGGCGCCGCGGGTGTCGCCGGTCTTCTTGAACAGTTCGAGGAAGTGATCGTCGAAGTAGAAGACCCAGACGTACCAGTCGGTGATCAGGTCCAGTTCCGGACTGTCGCAGTCGGGATGGGTGTACGCGCAGAGCAACCCGTAGTCGTGCCGCTCCAGGTCGGTCTCGTCCCAGATGTGATGCCCGAGCTGCGGTTCGAAGAAGCCCATGCGCGCGGCCCACCCCCGGGTATGCGCCCGGGCCTGTTCGAGATGCGGATTGAGCCTGGCCGGATACGGCATGTAGAAATCGGGAAGTTCGAACGGCTGCACAGCAACCCCCTGGCCCTGTATCACAACGCTGACGGTGCATTTTCGAGCAAAGCAAAACCGCTGGACCAACGACCAGCGGAACCTTCTGTGCGGCAGGGTGTTTCTGCCCTCCACTACGGTACGACCGGGACAGCGAACTTTCAGGAAAATCACCGACCTTGCTCCCCCGCCCCTGCGGTGTGGCATCTCGCCGCGACGCGAGCTACCGGCCAGACTGGGTGCCGCCGATCGCATCGTGGATTCGGGCAGCCCGAGGCCGCGACTTCGCTTAGCGTGATCGGCATTGCCGCCGAGAGGGGTCATGATGCGAACCGGGATGCTGAGTGTTGCCGAGCTGATGCAGTGGGTGGAGGCGGGAACGCTGGACACCGTGTTGGTCGCCATGACCGACATGCAGGGCCGGCTCCAGGGAAAACGTTGCTCGGCACGGTATTTCGTGGACGAGGTGCTGGACCACGCCACCGAGGCGTGCAACTACCTGCTGGCCGTGGACGTCGACATGGCCACCGTGGACGGGTACGACATGTCCTCCTGGGACACCGGCTACGGCGATTTCGTCCTGCGCCCGGACCTGGCCACCCTGCGCCTGGTGCCGTGGCTGCCCGGCACCGCGCTGGTGCTGTGCGATGTGGAGCAGGTCGACCCCGCGGGCACGCCGGTCACGGCCTCCCCGCGTCAGGTGCTGCGCGCCCAGCTCGATCGCCTGGCCGAGCACGGCCTGCGCGCCTACGTCGGCACCGAGCTCGAATTCCTGGTCTTCGACGACAGTTACGAGTCGGCCTTCCGCGGCGGCTACCGCGAACTGACCCCGGCCAACCAGTACAACGTGGACTATTCGATGCTGGGCACGACCCGTGTCGAGCCGCTGCTGCGCCGCATACGCAACGAGATGGACGGCGCGGGCATGTACGTGGAATCGGCCAAGGGCGAATGCAATCCCGGTCAGCACGAGATCGCCTTCCGCTACGACGAGGCCCTGATCACCTGCGACAACCACACCATCTACAAGACCGGCGCGAAGGAGATCGCCGCCCAGGAGGGCCGCAGCCTCACCTTCATGGCCAAATACAATGCGCGCGAGGGCAATTCCTGTCACATCCACCTGAGCCTGCGCACCGAGGCAGGCGAGCCGGTCTTCCCCGGCGACGGCGCGATCGGCGAATCGGCGATCCTGCGGCACTTCCTGGCCGGGCAGCTCGAATGCCTGCGCGAGTTCACCTATCTACTGGCCCCGAACATCAACTCCTACAAGCGCTTCCAGGCGGGCAGCTTCGCGCCGACCGCCATCGCCTGGGGCCGGGACAACCGCACCTGCGCGCTGCGCGTGGTGGGCCACGGCCCGGCCCTGCGCTTCGAGAACCGCGTACCCGGCGGGGATGTGAACCCGTACCTCGCGGTCGCCGCGACCATTGCCGCGGGGCTGCACGGCATCGAGAACGCGCTACCCCTGGAACCGGAGTTCCGGGGCAACGCCTACCGTTCGGATCGCCCGCGCGTCCCGGCAACCCTGCGTGAGTCCGCCCTGCTGTTCGGCGACAGCAAGGCCGCCAAACTCGCCTTCGGCGACGAGGTGGTCCGCCACTACCGCAACGCGGCGCAGGTGGAACTCGACGCCTTCGACGCGGCCGTGACCGACTGGGAGCGCATCCGTGGCTTCGAACGCCTCTGATCACGACACCGGCGCGGACGGACCCGGACACCGCCCACCGGCGTCCGCACCGGACCAGGCTCACCCCACCCGCCGCGCCACGCCGGAAGCCGCGGCGGCGGTGCGCGATCCGGCGCCGGATGCACCGGCCTTCCGGCCCGTGATCGGCCTGACCACGTACTCCGAACGCGCTCGCTACGGGGTCTGGGATCAGGAATGCGCGCTGCTGCCCCGGGACTATGTCGATCTGGTCGAGCACGCCGGGGGCACCGCGGTCCTGCTGCCACCGGTCGGCGCCGCACGGCGCGAACTGGTGCGCCGCCTCGACGGCATCGTCCTGACCGGCGGGGCCGATCTCGAGCCCTCCCGCTACGGCGCGGCCCCCGATCCCGCGACCCGCGGCACCCGGCCCGAACGCGACGAATCGGAGTTCTCGCTGTTCGAACTGGCCCGGGCCGAAGGCATTCCGGTGCTGGCCGTATGCCGCGGACTGCAACTGGTGAACGCGGCCCTGGGCGGCACCCTCGTGCAGCACCTGCCGGACGTGCTGGGGCACACCGATCACGCCCGCACCCCCGGGATCTTCGGCGCCACCCGCGTCACCACCGTCGCGGGCAGCCTGGTGGCCGCGATCATCGGCCCCGAGGTCAAGGCGAACTGCCATCACCACCAGGCCATCGAACGACTCGCCGAACCGCTGCGCGCCACCGCACACGCCGCCGACGGCACCATCGAAGCGATCGAATCGCATGGCGAATCCTTCCTGATCGGTGTGCAATGGCATCCGGAGGCGGATCTCACCGATCATCGGCTCATGCGGGCATTGGTAGCGGCGGCAACGACATACGGACAGGAGCGCGATCGGTGACGACATCCCAGGTGATCAACCCCGCGACCGAGGAGGTCATCGCGACCGTCGAGGCGGCCGATCTCGCCGCGGTCGACGCCGCCATCGAGCGCGCCCACCGCGCCGCACCGGGCTGGCGCGACACCGCCCCCGGCGACCGCGCGCGGCTGCTGCGCCGCTTCGCCGACGCCGTCGACGCCGACCTGGAGCACCTGGCCGCACTCGAGGTCCGGAACTCCGGCCACACCCTCGGCAACGCGCGCTGGGAGGCGGGCAACGCCCGCGACGTGCTGCACTACAGCGCCGGACTCCCCGAACGCCTGCTGGGCAGTCAGATTCCCGTCGCGGGCGGCATCGACGTCACCTTCCACGAGCCGCTGGGCGTGGTCGGCATCATCGTGCCCTGGAACTTCCCCATGCCCATCGCGGCCTGGGGCTTCGGTCCCGCCCTGGCCGCGGGCAACACCGTTGTCCTCAAACCCGCCGAACTGACCCCGCTCACCGCGCTGCGGCTGGCCGAACTGGCCGTGCGAGCGGGCCTGCCGGAGAACGTCTTCCAGGTGATCGCGGGCAAGGGCTCGGTGGTCGGGCAGCGGTTCGTCACCCACCCGGCCGTCCGCAAGGTGGTCTTCACCGGCTCCACCGAGGTCGGCAAGCAGATCATGACCGGCTGTGCCGACCAGGTGAAGCGGGTGACCCTCGAACTCGGCGGCAAGAGCGCCAATATCGTGTTCGGCGACGCCGATCTGGAGAAGGCCGCCGCCACCGCGCCCGGCGCGGTGTTCGACAACGCCGGCCAGGACTGCTGCGCCCGCTCCCGGATCCTGGTGCAGCGCAGCGTCTTCGATCGCTTTCTCGAACTCCTGGAACCCGCGGTGCGCGGCGTTCGGGTCGGCGATCCAGCGCTCGAGACCACCGAGATGGGACCGCTCATCTCCAACGCGCACCGCGAGCGGGTGGCGAGCTTCCTCGAGCCCTCGACCAAGGTGGCCTTCACCGGCGACCGCCCCGAGGGGCCCGGTTTCTGGTTCGCCCCCACCGTGGTCCTGCCCCAGGGCCCGGCCGATCGTATCCTCACCGAGGAGGTGTTCGGCCCCGTCGTCGCGGTGCTGCCCTTCGAGGACGAGGCCGACGCCATTCGCATCGCCAACGACACCGAGTACGGCCTGTCCGGCTCGATCTGGACCTCGAACGTGGGCCGGGCGCTGCGCGTGAGCCGGGCCGTGGAGGCCGGGAACCTGTCGGTGAACTCGCATTCCTCGGTGCGCTACTGGACACCGTTCGGCGGCTTCAAACAGTCCGGCCTGGGCCGCGAACTCGGCCCCGACGCCGCCCGCGCGTTCACCGAGACCAAGAACGTCTTCATCGCCACCGACTGAGCACCGCGCCCCCGGCCCGGATCCACCACCGATTCACCAGAGGAGATATGTTGCAGCGCTTACAGGATCGAGTAGCGGTCGTCACCGGCGGCGGCAGTGGAATCGGTCTCGCCACGGTGCGGCGCTTCGCCGCCGAGGGCGCCCGGGTCGTCGTCGCCGATATCGACGCCACCTCGGGTCAATCCGCCGCGGCCGAGGTCGACGGACTCTACGTGAAGGTCGACGTCACCGACGAGACCCAGGTCCAGGCCATGTTCCAGCAGGCCGCGGACGCCTACGGCGGGGTGGACATCGCCTTCAACAACGCGGGCATCTCCCCGCCGGACGACGACTCCATCCTCACCACCGGGCTCGACGCGTGGCGGCGGGTGCAGGAGGTCAACCTGACCTCGGTGTACCTGTGCAGCAAGTACGCGATCGAGCACATGCTCGTGCGCGGCAGGGGTTCGATCATCAACACCGCCTCCTTCGTGGCGGTCATGGGCGCGGCGACCTCGCAGATCTCCTACACCGCGTCCAAGGGCGGTGTGCTGGCCATGAGCCGCGAACTCGGAGTGCAGTTCGCGCGCCAGGGCATTCGCGTCAACGCGCTGTGCCCCGGCCCGGTCAACACCCCGCTGCTGCAGGAGCTGTTCGCCAAGGATCCCGAGCGCGCGGCCCGGCGGCTGGTGCACATCCCGGTGGGCCGATTCGCCGAACCCGAGGAGATCGCCGCGGCGGTCGCGTTCCTGGCCAGTGACGACTCGTCCTTCATGACGGCCTCGCAGTTCCTGGTGGACGGCGGCATCTCCGGGGCGTACGTGACGCCACTGTAGTACGGCCCGGCACGTAGCGACCGAGATCGGGCGGGGTCCTACGATCGAGGACATGAAGGTCCTCGGCGCCTGCCCGCTCGACTGCCCGGACGCCTGCTCCTGGGTGGTCACCGTGCGCGATGGGGCCGCGGTGGAACTGCGCGGCAACAAGGAGCACCCGATCACCCGGGGCGCGCTGTGCGTGAAGGTGAATCGCTATCTCGAACAGGTCGATTCACCCGACCGGCTGCGCTATCCGCTGCGCCGAGTGGGCGCCAAGGGCGAGGGCCGGTTCGAGCGGATCAGCTGGGACGAGGCGCTGGGCGAGATCGCCGAGCGCCTCACCGGCATCGTGGACGAGTTCGGCGGCGAGGCGATCTGGCCGTTCCATGGCACCGGCAGTCTGGGCTATCTCCAGGGCCTCGAGGGCTACGCCGGGCGGCGCCTGTTCAATGTGCTGGGCGCGAGCCTGCACAAGGCCACCATCTGCTCGATCGCGGGCACCACCGGATTGAAATACACGCTCGGCGGCTCAGGCGGCATGGATCCGGAGGACTTCGCCAAGTCCGAGCTGATCCTGCTGTGGGGCACCAATCCGCTGACCTCCGGTCACCACCTGTGGAAGTTCATCCAGGACAGCGGCGCGTACACCGTGGCCATCGATCCGATCCGCACCAAGACCGCCGAGCGCTGCGACGAGCACCTGGCTCCGCTGCCCGGCACCGACGCGGCGCTGGCGCTGGGCCTGCTCAACGTGATCGTCGGCCTGGGCGCGCAGGACCAGGAGTACATCGACACCCACACCGTGGGCTGGCCCGAATTCCGGGACCGCATAGCCGAATTCACGCCCGACCGGGTCGCCGAGATCACCGGGCTGCCCGTCGCGTCGATCGTGGCGCTGGGCGAGCGCATCGCCCGCACCCGGCCCACCGCCATCCGCGCCTCGCAGGGCATCCAGCGGCACGCGGGCGGCGGCATGGCGCTGCGGGTGCTGGCGTGCCTGCCCGGCGTGACCGGCGACTGGGCCATTCCCGGTGGCGGACTGCACTATTCGACCAGCGGCCACTTCAAGCTCGACGAGCCGGCGCTGCTGCGCATGGACCTGCTGCCGCATCCGGTGCGCACGCTGTCGATGACCCGGCTCGGCGAGGCACTCACCGAGATCGATGATCCACCGGTCAAGGCGCTGTTCGTCATCGCGGCCAATCCGGTCGGCTCGAATCCGGATCAGAACCGCGTGCGCGCGGGGCTGGCCCGCGAGGATCTGTTCACCGTGGTCCTCGAGCACTTCATGACCGACACCGCCGACTACGCCGACATCATCCTGCCCGCCACCATGCAGCCCGAACACCTGGACGTCCTGGCCGGCTACGGGCACCTCTACCTGGTCTGGAACGATCCCGCCGTCGCGCCGCCGGGCGAATGCCTGTCCACCACCGAGACCTTCCGCCGCCTGGCTCGGCGCCTGGGCCTGACCGAACCGGCGCTCTACGACTCCGACGAGACCCTGGCCGAACAGTTGCTGGCGGGCTACGACACCGCGCGCCTGCGCGCCCAGGGCTTCCTCAAGATCACCCCGCAGCCGGTGCCCGCCGACAAGCTGCAATTCCTGTCCGCCCGGGCCCTGGCCGCCGGGCACGATCCGCTGCCCGGCTATACCCCGCCCGCCGATCCCGGTGACGGCCTGGTGCTGATCTCGGCGGCCTCGCACTACTTCCTGAACTCGACCTTCGGCGCGAACCCGGAATTGCGCCGCCGCTCCGGCGAACCCCGCGTCACCCTGCATCCGCGGGACGCCGCCGCGCGCGAGATCGCCGACGGCACACCGATTCTCATCGCGAACGACCGCGGCTCGTTCGAAGCCGTGGCCGAGGTGTCCGACCGGGTCCGACCGGGCGTGGCCGCGACCACCAAGGGCCGCTGGGCCAAGCTCAGCGGCGGGTCAACGGTGAATGCCACCATCGCCGAACGGGATTCGGACTACGAGGGCGGTGCGGTCTTCCACGACAATCGCGTGCGCATCACCCCGTTGCGGGCGAGCGCGGACGTCACCGACAGCGCGACGTCCGCGATGCGCTAGGGGTTGGCCCGGCCATCCGCTCCGACCACGGTGGCGAACAGTGGTGCCGTGCCGAAGCCAGCCGGGGGTGGTGACCACCGGCGATCGGCGGTCACCCGCCCGGTGGTCACGACGGAGCCGAGCCCGAACCGTTCACTTCTCCACGACGGCCTTGATCCGGTTCAGTGTCTCGCGCATGCCGTCCAGGTTCGTTTTGCCACGGGTCCAGCCCGCCGCGAGCCAGTACAGCTTGACCGGCAGCGTCTCCTGATGCAGGTGGAAGGACTCGGTCACGTCGGTCCCGCCCTCGACCGGCGTGAACTCGTAGCGCCAGGTGTTGATGCCCATGCCGCCCGGCCCGAGCACGGTGAACGCGAACTCCTTACCCGGCTCGCTCGCGATGATCCGGCACACGGTCCAGTATTTGAACCCCCACCCGTTCCGGTTCACCCGCCCCCGGAACTTCACGCCGACAGCGGGACTCGTTGCGCCCCCGAGCCATTCGGCCGCGATCGTCTCCGGGCTGAACTTACCGGTGTTGGTGATGTCGCTGACCAGCCCCCAGATCTGTTCGGCGGGCGCGGCCATTCGCACTGTCACACTGTTCTGCATAGCCGCACGCTAGCAGTCATCGGCGTGTCGCGGCCGCATCGCCGTTTCGACCGGGCGTGGGACCGCGCCGCCCACGGGCGCGAGGGTCGCCCGAATCCCCGTGCCGTCGGGCGATCTGTGGACTGGCCGGCCCGGCCGCACCCCGACCCGGCACGACATCGGCGTGGGTAGCCTGAGCGAGGTGAACAGCGGCTCTCGTATCGGCACGGCACTGCTCGCCGCCGGGGTGGCGATCTACCTGGGCGCGCTGGTGATTCTGCTCGTCACCGGCCATACCGAGGTGCGGTTCTCGGCGGATGACGCCGAGACACAGTCGATCTGGTTGCTCGGACTGCCCGCGGTGGCGGGTCTCGCCCTGGCGTGGCTGATCCCGCCGCGCGAACCCGCGCCGGATCCGTTCGCGGCGATCGACACCCGTATCCGAGTCCGGCAGAGCTGGACGCTCGCGGCGCTGGCGGTGGCCTTCGCGACGGGTCTGCACCTGGCGGGCGGCGACAACCTCTGGTTCCTCGGCCTGAAAGCCGTTCTCCTGCTACTGCTTCCCGTGGCGCTGCGCGTGGTGACGTGGCGCGAATGGGCACGCGCGGACCTGTCCGGGCGCTGGGTCCGCCCGCTGCCCGCGGTCGCGGCCTTCGTGCTGATCACCTACGCGCTCGACCCCGCCGCCCCGGACCCGATACCGGATCCGGTCACCATAGCGGCGGTCTTCGTGCTGAACGCGGTGCTGGAGGAGGTCTTCTACCGTTTCTGGCTGCAAACCAGGCTCGAGTCGCTGTACGGGCGGTGGGCGGCGATTCTCGTGACCAGCGTGGTGTTCGCGGCCTGGCACGCGGCCATCCAGGGCGGCAACGGGCCGGTCGTCGACCTCGCCGCGGCCGTCGCGGTGATCGGGGTGAAGAGCCTGTTCCTGGGCTATCTCTGGTCGCGGCACCGCAATCCGTGGCTCGTCATCGCGGTGCACGGCTTCATCAACGCACCCCTGGCCATGTGGGTCGCGATGTTCTGAACGGGTGTGGCCGGACCCGCGCAGGCCACGGACGTACTCGAGACACCGAACGGTTAGTGAGGCTACCCTTAGTTTCATTCCTCGACAGAAAGGTGCCCGAATGCGGGTGGTCACGTTCGGTTTTCAGACCTGGGGGCGCAGAACCCTGCAGGCGCTGCTGGATTCGCGGCACGAGGTGGTGCTCTCGGTCACCCATCCGGCGAGCGAGTCCTCGTACAAGGCGATCTGGAACGACTCGGTCGAGGATCTGGCGCGTGCGCACGGTATTCCCGTCCACCTGACCGAGCGCGCCGACACCGAGACCATCGACCTGGTCAAACGCGCCGAACCCGATGTCATCGTGGTGAACAGCTGGTACACCTGGATGCCCGCCGAGCTCTACGCCATGCCCCCGCACGGCACCCTGAACCTGCACGATTCGCTGCTGCCGAAGTTCACCGGCTTCTCCCCCGTGCTCTGGGCCCTGATCAGCGGCGCCGCCGAGACCGGTCTCACCGTGCACCGCATGGACGAGAACCTCGACACCGGCGACATTCTCATTCAGAAGTCGCTGCCCATCGGCCCGGAGGCCACCGGCACCGAACTCGTCCTGGCGGGGCTGGATCTCATCCCGGCCGCCGTGCACGAGGCCCTGGACGCCCTCGAGAACAGCACCGCGGTCTGGCGGCCACAGGACATGGCCGAGCGCACCTACTTCCACAAGCGCGCCGACATCGACAGTCGCGTCGACTGGTCTTGGGACGCAACCGATCTCGAACGCTTCGTGCGCGCACTCTCGGCCCCGTACCCCCGCGCGTACAGCTTCTACCGCGGCGAGCGCGTGGAAATCCTCGCGGCCCGCGTCTCGGATTTCCCCGTCGGCGGTACCCCCGGCCGGGTGGTCGTGCTGGACGGCCAGGCCTCGGTCGTCAGCGGCCCCCACGCTTTCCGAGGCGGCAACCGCGCCCTGAACATCACCGCGGTGCGGACCGCGGACGGCGCCGAGCCACCGGTCGCGGAGTTCTTCGCGCGTGGCGGTTACCTCACCGACCAGCCGTAACCCCGCCCGCCCACCGAGCCCCGTCCACGACCCGGACGGGGCTCGGTCGCGTTCCGAGCCGCCTCTTCTCCGATGACGGGCAGCCCACCGGTTTGCTAATGACAATCGTTTTCATTACAGTTCGGAACGGCTCCGGAGCCGTTCCGCCCGAATGAATCCGATCGAGGAACCGAGAAATGTTGATGAGGAAATTCGCGGCGCCCGCGCAGGGCGCCGCCATGCTGATCGCCGTCGCGGCCATCGGCGCCGGCACCGCACACGCCACCCCGGCCCCCGACGCGGTCGGCTACACCGCACAGGTCGGCGAGCGATCCACGGTGATCACCACCGACGCCGGATCGCTGAACGCCGACAACGGCGTCTTCACGATCCGAGCCGCGGACGGCACGGTCCTCGCCGGCACCGAATTGTCTTTCCGGGTGGACGATTTCCGCTTCCCGATCACCGCCGACATCTCCGGAAACACCGCCACCCTGACCCCGCGCCTGGACCTGGCGCACGCTGTCTACGAGCCCGTGGCCCTGCCCTTCGAGGACAAGGCGCCGTTCAAGACCGAATACGACCGCGAAGTGGCCGCCTGGTCCCGCATGACCAGCACCATCTCCCTCGGCGCGGCCATCGGCACCCTGGTCGGCGGACTCGGCGGCGCGGCCGTCGGCTGCGTACTGGGCGGCGTGGTCGGCGCGACGGTGGCCTCGGCCTCCATCGTCGGCCTGTTCGGCCCCTTCATCCCCGCCGCGGCGGTCGGCTGCATCGGCGGGATCGCCGCGATCGGGGCCCTGGGCACCGTGGCCGGCCAGATCTTCATCACCGCCCCCGTGGCGATTCTGGCCGCGGCACAGTACTTCACCACGATCAACGCCCCGGCGCCCGCACCGGCGAAGTAGACCGGGCCGAGCTCTGGCGAAACCCCGCCCGCCAGGCGGGGTTTCGGCGGTTTCACCCGGCCCTTCGCACCGAAGGAACCGATGTCAGAGGGTCCCGGCTGCGAGCCGGTGGTTTCGCGATGACATCGGATCGATCCCGCAACCGCAGGTCTCACCGGTTTCGAGGCGTACATCGACCACGGGCGTCGCGGCCGTCGCGGGGCTCAGAATGCGATCGAGCGCGGCGCGGGCGATGACGTCGATCGGCTGCTGCACGGTGGTGAGCACGGGCTGCCCGAAACTGTTGCGGGCATCGGCGTCGAAACCGACGACCGCGATGTCCTCCGGGGTGCGCAGGCCGGAGTCCGCGATGGCGCGCAACACCGCGGCGGCTTGGCCATAGGTGCCCACGACCATGCCCCGGGGAGCGGGTTCGGTTGCGAGATACCGGATTACGGAGGCATATGCCCCGTGCGGGGTGAGATCGGTGCGAACGACCCGCGCATCGGCGGCGCCGACGACCGTCGCATATCCCGCGTGGCGCTGCGCGACGGTTTCCCGATCACCGTGCACGACGTCCTCGGCGGTGAAGCCGCCGACGAAGGCGATCTCGCGGCGACCGTGCGCCTCGAGCAGATGCCGTGCGGCCAGCGCGCCGGCCGCCACGTGATCCGCTCCGACGAGCGGGGAATCCACGTGATCCCGGTTGTTGTGCGCCCAGACGATCGGAATGCGTTCGCGGGCACAGACTTTGGCGGTCGCGGGTCCGTTCGCGCCGCCCACGACGATCAGCCCGTCGATGCCGCTGCCCGCGAACGCCTCGACGAACTCGAGTTCGCGATCGGGGTCGTACCCGGTGTTGCCGATCAGGGTGAGGTGGTCGCGGCGGCGCGCCTCGAGCTCGATCCGGCCGACCAGCGTGCCGAACAGCGGCAGGGTGAGATCGGGTACGAGTAGGCCGATCTGCCGCCACCTACCGGGGCGGCGCAGTGCGCGGGCGATGCGATCGGGACGGTACTGCAGCTCGTCGAGAGCCCGGAGCACCTTGGCGCGCAGGGCTTCCGACACCGGGCGGGGTCCATCGTTGAGGACATAGCTCACCACGGCGGTGGAGGTCCCCGCATGCGCGGCCACGTCGGCCAGCGTCACTCGTTTGGCGGTCACATCTGCCCTATCGTCGACACCCGGGGCCGCTGCGGCCACAGTTGGAATCACCTTGATTCTCACACCGTACGGGACTTCTGCGCGGTCGCGCTAATCGATTAGATTCGTTACGTTCACGATCCACGGACTTAACAACCGACTGGTGGAGTATTCGGCATGGCATTCGTTCGCCCCACGGGCGTCACCTACTTCGAACCCGAACTCGCATATGACAGCTACGTTCTGTTCACGGGCGCGGATTCGATCACCCGGCTCATCGACCTGGGCGGCGTCGTGCGCAAACAATGGCCGTACGCCGGGGTGCCGCCGCGCATCATCGATCCGGCCCTCAACAATGGCCGCCTGGGCGATATCGGAATCCAGCTGTCGGGCAGCGGCGATTCGCGCGGCGGCATCTTCGCCAATGGCACCGTGGGACAGCTGGATTGGTCCGGCGACACGGTGTGGGAATGGGGCAGCGAGGCTCCCGGCGGCGCGGCGCGGCAGAATCACGACTGGGAATCACTGCCGAACGGCAACCGGCTGCTGCTGGTGACCGTACCGCGCGTGGTTCCCGCCCTCGGCCCCGCGGTCGTCGGTGACCAGGGACTGTTCGAGGTGGCGCCGGACGGCTCGATCGTCTGGGAGTGGCTGGCCGGGGATCACCTCGATGAACTGGGCTTCTCCGCCGCGGGCTGGGAGGCCCTGCGGGCGACGGTGACCCGCGATCCCGATGATCCGTGGGGCTACCTCGAACTCAACAGCGCCAAGTCCCTGGGACCGAACCGCTGGCATCGCGAGCACCCCGGCGGCGTCTTTCATCCGGACAACATTCTGATCAGCTCGCGCAAGGCCAATATCGTCGCGCTGATCGACAAGGCCACGAAATCGGTGGTCTGGCAACTGGGCCCCTATATCTCCGAAACCCCGGGCGCGCAGCACCAGCGCATCAACGCGCACAAGGTGCCGCGGCCGGTGGATCAGATATCCGGACAGCACAATCCACATCTCATCGCCGACGGCCTGCCCGGCGCGGGAAACATTCTCGTATTCGACAATCAGGGCGGCGCGGGTTATCCGCCGGCGCCGCTGGGAATCTACGCGGGCTCGCGGGTACTGGAAATCGATCCGTCGACCCGGCAGATCGTCTGGCAGTACACCGCCGAGGATTCCGGACTGCCCTCCTGGACATTCTTCAGTTCCTTCGTGAGCAACGCCCAGCGGCTGCCCAACGGAAACACGCTCATCACCGAGGGAATGACCGGCCGGCTGTTCCAGGTCACCTCGACCGGTCAGGTGGTGTGGGAGTACGGATCCCCGTACGAGGGCCTCGGCGTCGGCGGTGAACCCGAGGTGCGCGAACCCCGGGTGCCCGGCGTGGACCGCCTGACCCGCACCCCGCTGGTCTACCGCGCGCAAGCCGTGCCGTTCGACTGGGTGCCCCTGGGAGCGCCCGCATCCCGTGCCGCCGCCGTCGACCGGCGCGGCGCTCTCTGACCATCACGCTCGCCCGAGGAGTTCCGCCCATGACCAGCTCGCGTCCGACAACCACCACGGCCCGGGCGCCCGCGCGCCGGCCGGGCAGCGGCCGCCCGCGCGCGATCTGGTCCACGCGGGCCGGGGCGGCCGGGGGAACCCTCGCCGGCCTGGCCATCGCCGCCACGCTGTGGTCGCTGGTGGTCGCCGCCGACGTGTTCCCCCGCGAGCTGTTTCCCAGTGTGGCCCAGGTCTTCCGGGCCGGTCGCACAATGTGGACCGAGGGACTGCTCGGACCCGACATCGCCGCAAGCCTGCAACGCGCACTGATCGGTTTCCTGATCGGCGCGCTCGCGGGTATCGCCGCCGCCATCGTCACCGCGAGCACCTGGCTGGGCCGGCGGTTGCTACAGCCGGTGCTGCGACTGCTCGCGCCGGTGCCCACCATCGGCATCGTCCCGCTGGCGATCCTGTGGTTCGGCATCGGCGAGGACAGCAAGGCCCTGGTGATCGCCCTGGGCGTGTTCGTGCCGGTCTGGATCAACAGCCACGCCGGATTCGCCGATACCCCCGCCGATTTCCTGCGCGCGGCCCGCTGCCTGGGTGGCGGCCGCGTGCAGACCCTGACCCGCGTGGTGCTGCCCGAAGCCGCGCCCGACGTGGTGGCGGGGCTGCGGGTCGGGGCGGCCATGGCGTTCGTGCTGATCGTCGTGGCCGAGATGACCGGCACGACCGAGGGCATCGGCTATCGCATCTACCAGGCGCAGCTGTTCTCCCAGGCCGATCGCGTCATCTTCTGCCTCATCGTGCTCGGAATCATCGGCGCGGCCTGCGATCTGGCCCTGGCCACGTTCACCACACCGCTGACGCGCTGGGCGCGAGAGGAACACTGACATGGCGCTCATCGCCCGCGGACTCGGCGTCCACTTCCCCGGCGCTGTGGCGCCCACCCTGCACGGGATCGACCTGGATGTGCCCGATGGCTCCTGCACCGTGCTGGTCGGTGCGTCGGGCAGCGGCAAATCGACACTGCTGCACTGTCTCGCGGGCCTCATCACCCCGACCACGGGCACGGTGACCGATGCCGACCGGGCCGTCACCGCCCCGGATCCGCGCCGCGGCATGGCATTTCAGCGCGACGTACTGTTCCCGTGGATGAGCGTCGCGGACAACATCGCGTTCGCGCTGCGTGCGACCGGTGTGCCCGCGCGGCGGCGGCGCGAACGCGTCCGGGAGCTGCTCGAGGAGGTCGGGCTGCCGGATGCGGTCGCCGGGCAGCGACCCAGCAGCCTGTCCGGCGGCATGCGCCAGCGCGTCGGCATCGCGCGCATGCTCGCAGGCGATCCCGAGGTCATGCTCATGGACGAGCCGTTCGCCGCGCTCGACGCGCTCACCCGGCTGCGCATGCAGGACCTGCTGATCGAGCTGTGGGCGCGGCTCGAGCGCACCGTCGTGTTCGTCACCCACGACGTCGACGAGGCGATTCGGCTCTCCGACACCATCGGCGTGCTGCGCGACGGCCGGATCGATCGGCTCATCACCAATCCCCTGGACCGCCCCCGCCCCGCGGGCGCCCTGGCCGACCAACCCGGGTACAGCGAACTGCGCCGCACCCTGCACCACGAACTGGGCGTCGACCACGACGACCGCTATCACTACGCATGAAGAGAAGACCGATGAAGACACTTGTGACCAGACTGCTCACCGCGGTGGCCGCCGTCGCCGCCCTCACCACGGCCACCGCGTGCGGCGGCGACACCTCCGACACCGGCACGCTGACGGTCGGATTCGTCGTCGACCCGTCCTGGGCGCAGGTCCCGGTGGCACAGCAGCTGGGCTACTTCGACCGGCACGGTGTCCGCGTGAAAGTGGTGAACTTCCCCTCCGGGGTGGAGGCGCTGCAGGCGCTGGCCGCCGGACAGCTGGACGTGGCCACGGCCGCCGATGTACCCACCTCCGCCACCCTGGCCCGGTCCGCCTCCCTGCGCGTGATCGCCGACGGATCCCGGTGGCAGGGTTCACGAATCGTCGCGCGGCGCAGCGCCGGTATCACCTCCGTCCAGGATCTCGCCGGCCGCTCGATCGGCACCCCGCTGGGCACCAGTGCGGCCTACTTCGTCGCGAAAGCACTCTCCGACAACGGAATCCAAGCGAACCTGGTCCAGGTCGCACCCTCGGCGACCGTCACCGCCGCCACCCGGCGCGACGTGGACGCGGTCTCGATCTTCCAGCCGTATCAGGCCCAGGTCGCCGCGGCACTGGGCGCGGACGCGGTGGAGCTGCCGGGCGGCAGCTACAACCAGCACAGCCTCTACCTGGCCACCGCCGCCGCGGTGCGCGACAAGGGCCCCGCGCTGACGAACCTGCTCGCGGCATTGCAGGAGGCGGGCGGACAGCTCACCGCGCGCTCGGCCGACGCGGTGAGCGCGGTCGCCGCGGCGACCCAGCTCGAGCCCGCCCTGCTCGGCAAGGTCCTGCCGGAGTTCGATTTCGGGCTCCAGCTGCGGCCCGAGATCGCGAACGAACTGACCGCCCTCGCGCAGTGGGCGAAGGGACAGGGCAAGATCGACGCCGCGATCACCCTGCCGGACTACGCCACGCTGATCGACGCCACACTGCTGCCGCACGTGGGCTGAGGACGCCCGTCCCGACCGACAGGACGGCGATCGAGGCGACCGCCGCGCTCGGCCGGAAACTTCCGGGTGCACGCACCACCGCGCCCCGTGCCGCCGAGTTCGGTGGCACGGGGCACAGCGTCATCGAGCACAGCGACGTCGAGCGATCGGCGGTGCGGCCGGGAGCTGGCGCGTATTCGGCTTCACGCCGCGCGCAGAATGCGCAGTCTCACGCCGCGCGCAGAATACGCAGTGCCGCGCGTTCGATCCGGTCGGCGATATCGGCATAGGACTCGTATCCCATTCCCGCGCGGACCAACGCGCCCGCGTAGACCAGTTCGAGCGCCTCCACCAGCTCGGGATCGGCCGCCGGACCCAATGCCCGGGTCAGGCGCGTGCGGATCTCCAGCCCGATCCGCGCCCGCAGATGCCGCACATCGGGGTCGCGGCCCAGCAGGGCGTGCGTCACCGCGCCGGAAAGTTCTTGTTCGTCGGCGACCAGCAGGGCGATCGTGCGCAGCTCGGCGATCGTCCCCGCGACGGGGTCCGGATCGTCGCCATCGGTCACGGGCGCCGTGCGCAGCCGCCGCCAGAAGATCTCCGCCACAAGATGTTCCTTGGAGGAGAAGTAGGTGTACGCGGTGGCCGCGGCGACACCCGCTTCCGCGGCCACCATCCGAATGGTCATCCGGGCGAAACCCTCACGGGCCAGGACCCGCAGCGCGGTTCCGGTGAGCTTGTCGACGGTGTCGGCCTGTTTGCCGGTCAGCCGACGCCGGGTCGCTTCGAGCTCGAGGGGTTCGCTGTCGGACATGGGACCGGCGCTATTCGGCGGACTTGGCGGCGGTGGCTTTGCGATGCTCGGCGACCGCCTTGCCGACCACGCCGTCGAGATTGGTGCCGCTGGGCCAGCCCACGTAGTGGCACAGGAACAGCGCGACCTCGCGCAACTGCGCCGGGGTCAGCTCCTCGTTGCGCAGGGCAGCGCCGACCTGGATGGAGGCGACGTCGAACAGTCCCTGCGCGGTGAGCGCGCCCAGCAGCAACAGCCGGCGATCACGCACCGACAGCTCGGGCCGGGACCAGATGTCGGCGAAGAGATGGTCGGCGGTGAAGGCGAAGTGATCGCCCGGGCCGTCCTGGAACTCCCAGCCGTACACCTCGGACATCTTCGCCAGACCGCGTTCGCGCCGCGACTGCCCGTTCGCCGATTCCTGGCCGTTCACCGATTCCTGATCACCCATCACAGTTCCTTGTCGCTGGTCGAATTATCTACGGGCACACCGAGTCCGGGTCCCAGTCGGTCGATGGCGAGCGCACCGAGCGGCAGCTCCACCTGCAGGCGAGCACCCAGTTCGAGCGCGAGCGCGAGATCCTTCTCCCCCAGGTTCCGCACGTGGGTCAGGATCGGCAGCCAGAAATCGCCCTCCGCGATTTCCGCGGTGTTATC
This sequence comes from Nocardia sp. NPDC005978, assembly GCF_040614455.1. Classification (NCBI taxonomy): domain Bacteria; kingdom Bacillati; phylum Actinomycetota; class Actinomycetes; order Mycobacteriales; family Nocardiaceae; genus Nocardia; species Nocardia sp. NPDC005978. Next base: position 51,894 of record NZ_JBEXUS010000011.1, on the reverse strand, counting down.
GCGCAGCATGATCGCTCCCGGCCCGCCGGTCACCGCGTCCGAATGGCGCACCACCTTGCCCAGCGCGGTGATGTCCAAGCCCGCGACCTCGGCCAGGCGCTGCGCCTCGGTGGCGGCGGTGAACGCGACGAAGTGGATGAGGTTGCGCGCCAGCTTCATTCGCGTGCCCGCACCCGCCGGACCGGCGTGCACGACCAGATCGGAGAAGCAGGCGAAGGGCGCGCGCACCAGCGCGTAGGCCGCGTCGGTCCCGCCGACCATGACCGCGAGCCGCCCGCTCTTGGCGCCCATCGCGCCACCGCTGATCGGAGCGTCCACGAATTCCACGCCGTACTCGGCACAGCGCGCGGCGAGCTCCTCGGCCAGCTGGTCACCGATGGTGGAATGGACCGCGATCACCAGACCCGGCGCCGCCGTGCGCAATACGCCCTCGGGCCCGTCCACGACCTCGCGGACCTGATCGTCGCTGACGACCGCGACGCAGATGACCTCGCAGGTCTTGGCCAGTTCCGCGCCGCTGCCCGCGGACAGCGCACCACGCTCGGTGAACGGCGCGACGACGTCGTCCCGCATGTCGCAGACGGTCAGCCCGCCCGCCCAATCCAGTAGGCGTTCGGCCATGGGCGCGCCCATGTTACCGAGCCCGAGGAAACCTACGCGCGGTGCAGAACCGTCTGGAGCCGCCGCGTTCTCCGGCGTCGTCATCAGCGAAACACCTGCCCGCCATCGATGTTGAAGATCTGACCGGTCACCCACGACGCGTCATCGGACAGCAGATACAGGCACGCCCCCACCAGATCCTGCGGGGTACCCATCCGCTTGAGCGGCAACCGCTTGACCATGTCCTCCACGATCACATCCGGCGTCACATTCTTCGTCGCATCGGTATCGATCGGACCCGGCGCGATCGCATTCACCCGAATATTCGCCCCACCCAACTCGGTAGCCAACTGCTGGGTCAAACCGTTCACCCCGACCTTGGCCAACCCGTAGAAACTCGAATACGTCCACGCCGCGGTGGAGGACTGGTTCACGATCGAACCACCACCCGCCTTACGCATGTGCTTCCACACCGCCCGGGTCACAATGAGCGCGCCGTCCATGTTCACGCTCATGAACTTCTTGTAGTAATCCCAGTCGACACTGAGCAGCAGGTTCAGCTTCATATCGCCGTAGATCGCGGCGTTGTTCACCAGATGGTCGATGGACCCGAACTCACGCAGCGTGAGATCGGCCAGCGCGGTCGCCGATTCGGCGTCGGCCACGTCGACCTCACCGAAGATCGCGGTCCCGCCCGCGGCGGCGATGCTCTCCACGACCTCCTTGCCGCGTTCGGCGTTCAGGTCGGCGACAACGACTTTCGCACCCTCGGCGGCCAGCGCCCGGGCGTAGGCGGCCCCGATGCCCTGGGCGGCGCCGGTGATGATGGCGGACTTTCCGGTAAAGCGAGACAAGATCAGCTCCTGCGTGCGTGAAACATGGTGTGGTGGTGCGGTTGTCAGGCCATGGAGGCGATGAGTTTGGTTTCCAGGTATTCCTCGAAGCCGGCGACGCCCATTTCCCGGCCGATGCCGGACTGCTTGTAGCCGCCGAACGGCGCGTCCGCGGCGTACCAGACCCCGCCGTTGACGCTCAGCGTGCCCGTGCGCACACCCGCGGTGACCTTGGCGATCCGCTCGGGATCGGTACCCCAGACCGCACCGGAGAGCCCGTACGGCGAGTCGTTGGCGATGCGGATCGCGTCCTCGTCTCCGTCGTAGGGAATCACCACCAGGACGGGACCGAAGATCTCCTCGCGGGCGACGGTCGCGGCGTTGTCGACGTCGGCGATGAGGGTGGGCTCGATGAAGAAGCCGTGCTGCTGCGCGGCGGGCCTGCGCCCGCCCACCACGATGCGCCCGCCCTCGGTCCGCGCGATATCGATGTACCGCTCGACCCGGGCGCGCTGGCGTGCGGAAATCAAAGGGCCGCAGATGGTTCCGGGAGCCGACGGATCGCCCGGGGTGATCCGTCCCAGCGCCGCCGCGGCCGCGTCGACCGCCGCGGCATACGAGGCGCGCGGGACCAGCAGGCGCGTGGTGAGCGCGCAGCCCTGCCCGGCGTGCACAGCGACCGAGAAACCGGCCATGCCCGCCGCCGCGCCGATGTCGGCGTCGTCCAGGACGATGAACGCGGACTTGCCGCCGAGTTCGAGAAAGGTCTTCTTCAGCGTGGCCGCGGCATTGATCATGACCGTGCGCCCGGTCTGGGTGGACCCGGTGAAGGTGACCATGTCCACCCGCGGATCGCCGCTGAGCTGCGCGCCGAGTTCGTGATCGGCCGAGGTGACGATATTGATCACGCCCGGCGGGAAGTCGGTGTGCTCGGCGATGATCGCCCCGACCGCGGCCGCGCACAGCGGGGTATCGGGAGCGGGCTTGAGCACCACGGTGTTCCCGGCCGCCAGGGCCGGGCCGAGCTTGGCAAAATTGATCTGATGCGGGAAGTTCCACGGCGTGATCGCCCCGACAACGCCCACCGCCTCGCGCTGCAGCACGCGCCGGCTGCGAATGCCCATCGGCGCGGCGACCCCGAGATCGGTTTCCCACTCGTAGCTTTCGGCCAGTTTCTCCGAGAACTCCAGATCCGCGACCGGGCCCTCGAGGTGCGGGCCGCGAGTGAGCATGACCGGCGCACCGGCCTCGGCGACGGTCAGCGCGCGCAGACCCTCGACCTCGGCCTGCAACGCGGTGCGCAACTGGCGCAGGCAGTGGGCCCGGAAGGCGTGATCGCGGGACCAGCCGGTGCTGTCGAAGGCCGAACGCGCGGCCTCGATGGCCGCGCTCATATCGGCCTTGTCGGCATCGGCCGCGAACCCGTACGCCTCTTCGGTCGCCGGGTTGAGCGTGACGAATTCACCGCCACCGCCGGTGGTCAGCTTGCCGCCGATCAAGAGCCGCGAGCTGTCTGCGGGCGGGAGAACCATGAACCACTCCAATACTGTCTGGACAGGTGTACGGACTATAGTCCGCGCTAGTGAACAGGCGCAAGGACCCGGCCGGGCAACGGGTTTCGCGCCCGGCTATCGGGCCCTGCGCCGATAGCGCACCTGGCAGGGCTGTTGCAGCTGCACCACCATCTTGGAGTGATCGTTGCGGTAGCTCTCGGACGGTTGCGCCATCTCGAATTCCCAGTCCCGCAACAGAATCGAGAAGATGGCCTTGAGTTGCATCTGCGCGAAGGCCGCCCCGACACAGCGATGCCTGCCCGCACCGAACGGGATCCACGTCCAGCGGTTGAGGATGTCCTCCTGATTGGGGTCGATGTACCGGCCCGGATCGAAGCTGTCCGGATCCGGGAAGTCCTCGGGGATGCGATTGGAGATGGCGGGCGTGGCGGCCACCAGATCCCCCGGCGCGATGGCGCTGCCGCACACCTCGAACTCCCCGCGCGCCACCCGCATGAGAATGATGAGCGGCGGGTGCAGCCGCAGGGTCTCCTTCACCACCGCTTCCAGATTCGGAATCCTGCGCAGCGCACCGTAACTGATCTCCGAGCCATCCGCGTACAACTCGTCCAGCTCGTCGACCACCTTGCGCAGTTCCCCGGGATGACGCAGCAGCTCGATGACCGACCACGCGGCCGTGCCCGAGGTGGTGTGATGCCCGGCGAACATCATGGAGATGAAGATGCCGGTGATCTCGCTGGCACTGAAGCGCGGATTGCCCTGCTCGTCCGGGACCGAGATGAGAATGTCGAGCATGTCCCGATCCCCTTTGCCCGCAGGCGGATTCGCGGCACGATCGTTCATGATGCCCTGCACCAGTTCGACCAACGCGACCCGCGCGGCATCGCGCCGGCGGAAGCTCTCGATAGGCGCGTACGGGTCCACGTAGGCCAGCGCGTCGGTGCCCTGCTCCAGGTCGTGGTAGAGCCGGGCGAAGCGGCCGTCGAGCTGATTGCGGAACTTGACCCCGATCAGGCAGGCCGAGGAGGTGTAAATGGTGAGTTCGGCGAAGAACTCGAGCAGATCGATCTCACCCTCGTCGTCCCAGCGGGCCACCATTCGTTCCACTTCGCGCGCGATGGTGGCGGCATGCTCCCGCATCTGATCCGCGCGCAGCGCCGAATTGTGCAGCATCTCCTTGCGCCGTTCCGGGGGCGCGTCGAACACCACGCCGTCACCGAAGATCGGCTTCATGAACGGATACGCGGCGCCCTGATCCAGATCGTCATCACCCGACCGGAAGAAGAATTCGTTGGCCTCGGCCCCCGACAACAGAATGACCTGCTTGTCCGCCAGATCGAAGGCGCCGATATCCCCGCACTCCGCCCGCACCCTCCGCATGAGCGCGATGGGATCCACCCGGAATTCCTCGAGGTGACCGTGCTCGTGCGCGCCGCCCGATACCCGCTTCGGCCTCAGCAGAGTCATGAGCAATCCTTCCCGGAAACAAGCGCCCGGGCCAAGTGGCTGGACACATGTCCGGACACTACAACGGAAGGACCGGAACCGGCAAGGGACGAACCAGACCGCACCGGGGTACACGCAGCACAACGCCCACCCGGTGAGTTATCGCCTGTCAGTGCCTTACGGCATGACCGATTCTCACCGAGTGGGCGTTCTCGCGTTCGACGACCCGTGCTGCGCCGACGTCAGTATTTACGGGCTGGGCTGCGGGACATCGACGTTGCAGTCCTCGATCTTCGGATTCACGCCCATGTAATTCAACGGCCCGGCGAGAATTGTCACCGCAATGGTTCCGGTGCTCGCGCAGTTTGTCGGCGCGTTGTCGAAGTAGTCGCGCTGGCCTGCGGCAATGGCGCCGATCAGCAGCCAAACCAAGACCAGCACACCAAGAATGCTGATACCACCCGAGCTGCGTACCACGCGCGTTCTCCCGTCGTCCGGATATGTTCTCATTTTGAATCCTTCGTCGAATACCCGGTGTCACCGAGTATTACGGATCGTCTTCATACTCGACGGATACCCGGGAATCCGGGAACCTAACGTGGTCGATTTCCGGAAATCGGAAATCATTGCGCGGCCTGACTGTGCAGATACTGCAGCACGTACGGGACCGCCTCGGCCGCGTGCAGCGCGGGGATGCCGACGCCGATGCCCTCGTACGCCCAGACCACCGGGAAGCGTTCGAACCTGCCCATCACCAGAGCGGTGTGCGGCCCGCCGCTGAGCAGGTACCGGTGGATCTCGGTATCGGTTCCGGCATCGAGCAGGCGACAGTACGCGTTTGCGATGTTCGCGAAACTCTGTCCGGAGTACGATGTGATCACGACGATGACCGACGTGACCTCCGGGGCCAGGCGAGCCAGGTCCAGGACGATGACCTCATTGTCGCCGGCCCCCTCACCGGTCAGGTTGTCTCCGGTGTGCCGGACCGAACCGTCCCGCGAGGAGAGCTGCCCGTAGTACACGGCGTCCACCAACTGATCAGCACTGAAAAGCAGTGCCGCAACGTTCAAGTCGACCCTGACCCCCGGTTCGAGGGCGCCGTCGACGGGAACCACGAGATCGAGGTCCGATGCGTCCCACCCCAACGCCACCGCGACGCATTCCAGCGCTGATCCGTCCGGGTTTACCAACGCGATGGACACCGAGCATCTCCTTCGATCGCAATCTTGTTGCTCCCGGCATTCCCCCTGCTCGGAGCTTGAAACTCTGCGCGCCGCCCGGGATTCTGCGGTACCCCCGCATCGTTTCCCCCGCGGCGGGTATGTGAAGAAGTGAGCGCCGGCGATTACGGCGACGCTGATAGAAGGAGAAAATCATGCTCGGTCTGGGTATTCTCGGGTGGATCATCATTGGCGGTCTCGCTGGATGGATTGCCAGCAAGATCATGAAAACCGACGCTCAGCAGGGCATCCTGCTCAACATCGTCGTCGGTGTCATCGGCGGCCTGCTCGGCGGCTTCCTGCTCAAGCTCTTCGATGTCGACGTCGAGGGCGGCGGCCTCTGGTTCAGCTTCTTCACCTGTCTCGGCGGCGCCGTCATCCTGTTGCTACTGGTCAATCTGGTCACGCGACGATCGGTGCGCTGACCCCCCACCACTGAAACTGCCTGTGCCCGAGCGCCCCACATTCCGGGGCGACTCGGGCACAGGTGTATCGGGGGCTTTTCAGGCGCTGACCCCGCACCAGGCCGCGAACCCGCGGATTCCGTCGGTGCGGCGGGCATCCTGGCGGGCCAGCACCCGGATGGTCTCGTGCACCATCGGGTGGTAGCGGGTCAGCGAGGGCGAGATGTTCTTGGCGGTGTGCAGCGCGTCCAGCACCATGGCGCGATCGCCGTGCAGCAGGTAGGCGCGGGCGAGATCGATGTAGTGGTGCCCGGACCGCGAGCGCGGGGTGCCGGGCGGAATGTACAGTCCGTCAGCTCTTTTCAGCGCTTCTCCGCCATCCATCAACTCCACCGCCAGGGCTACGGACCAGATGCCGGCATTGGTCGGGCCGAACACCAGGACCTCGTCGCGATCGTGCCCGACGCGCTTGGCCGTCGCCTCGGCCTCGGCCAGATGCGAATCGGCCAGATCCCGATTTCCGGCCCGCGCGGCCGCCAGCCCGGATTGCAGATGCAGTCCGCCCCAGGCGATGAGGTCGCGATCGGCGCCCGCCCGCAACGCCGCCTCCAGTTCGGCGCGGCACTGCTCCAGGAAGATCAGCGCGGTCTTCCAGTCGCCGCCGTTGGTCAGCAGGCTGGCGCGATGGAACTGACTGGCCGCGATCCACAGCGGATCGCCACTCGCGGTGGCGGCCCACGTCATTCGGTCGACGGCGCTGGCGGCCAGGTCGACGTACCCGAGTTTGTGGGCCAGGCTGCGCACGTTGTAGTACAGCTCGGCCAGCACGACGAACGCGCGATCGCGCTCGTGACCATGACTGCGGTGCACCAGAACCCGCGTTTCGGTGAGCAGGGCGGGCAGCAGTGCGGCCAGTTTCGGCGCGGCGGCGTCGCGGCGGTAGTGGCGGGCCTCGATGGCGGCGGCGGCGAGGGCGGCGACCGGGCGCACCTCGATCTCGGAGTCGGCCAGGTCGTAGGCGGCGAGTTCGTTGCGCAGCAGCGCGATCGCGCCGTGCAGTTCCCGGTCCTCCACGCTGGTCGGCGCGAACGGCTGGCCGAGCAGTTCGGCGGTGCTGGTGCGCAGCGCTTTCGCGCTCGCGGCGATGAAGGCCGGGGTGGCCGCGCGGCGGCCCTGTTCCACGGCGCTGATCAACGAGGTCGACAGTCCTGTCTCCATGGACAATCGGGCCTGGGTCCATCCCCGGAGCTTGCGGCCCTGCGCGACGCGCGAGCCCACCCCGGCCGATTCCTCACTCATCACGGCCTCGATTCAAGCGGTTCCCCGGTATCGAGACTGCCACAAATTGTGTGAGTCCGCCGGGAGTAGCGGGAGCAGGCTGGATACAGCGACCAGCGCCGGAGCGGTTCGTCCGATTTGTCGAATCTGCGGCGCGACAGGCGCACTCGATGAATTCCCGCACCGAAGGAATCGGACATGGAACGCATGCGCGCCGGCGAGGACCCACGGCCCTTCGCCGCTGTTGGGGGGTGCCGGTGATGTTCGACAGTCCGAAGGCCCTCGGCTTCTTGAACAAGGACGTCTCCGGCGTGCGGCAGCCGTGGGACGAGCGCCTGATCCGCAGCGCCGCCGCCCGGCTCGGCTACGACCTGTCCAAAATCCTGGTGTTCGACGCCCATACCCAGGAGTGGGTGCATCGCCTGCGGGTCGCGGTGACCCGCACGGGCGCGAGCGCGGTGTTCGTCCCCACCGTCGAACACTTCGACGCCGCGGTCGTCCCCACCGGTCTGGTCGCGGTGGTCGACGTGATCACGGTCGAACCCGAGGAAACCTACGCGCGCGGTGGCGCGGGCGAGCCGGGACACCCGGAAGCCCCCAACGCCCGGGCGTGATCACCGATGCCTATCCTGGTGGCGCAGCTGGTTCGCTTGCGATGTGGCCGACGGAGCCCCTGACCCATCGCGAGTGTCGAAGCCCGAGCGGCGGTCACGCCGACGGGTGAGAGGGAACCCGGTGAGAATCCGGGACTGTCCCGCAGCGGTGAGCAGGAACGACCGCCGTCACACGCACTGGACCCGGGTCCGGGAAGCGACGGCCAGTAGGTGGACCCCGCGCGGGGACCGGTGCCCGCGAGTCCGAAGACCTGCCCGCTGTACCGGATACGCCGTATCCGGTGGTCGTTGCCTCGTGGACCGGGCGTATCACCGATCAGCACCGGCCCGGCGGGCGCGGGCGTCGGTCGTGCGCGCGGATAGGGCGGCGATCCTTCGCACCGCCACCCTGGAGCTTCCCGTGACCACCTCGAAAACCCGTCCGGCATCGGTCGATACGCAATCGCTCGGTGAACTCGATCCCGAGCTCGCCGCCGCCATGGCGGGTGAACTCGCCCGCGAGCGCGACACCCTGGAAATGATCGCCTCGGAGAACTTCGTGCCGCGCGCGGTGCTGCAGGCGCAGGGCAGCGTGCTCACCAACAAGTACGCCGAGGGCTATCCGGGCCGGCGCTACTACGGCGGCTGCGAGCACGTCGACGTGGTGGAGACCCTGGCCCGCGAGCGCGCCAAGGAACTGTTCGGGGCCGAATTCGCCAATGTCCAGCCGCATTCGGGCGCACAGGCCAACGCCGCGGTGCTCATGGCGCTGATGAACCCGGGCGAGAAGCTGCTCGGGCTGAACCTCGCGCACGGCGGTCATCTCACGCACGGCATGAAGCTGAACTTCTCGGGCAAGTTGTACGAGGTGCACGCGTACGGGGTCAGCGAGCGGGACCATCGGATCGACATGGACGAGGTCCGCGGTATCGCACTCGAGGCGCGGCCCAAGGTGATCGTGGCGGGCTGGTCGGCCTACCCGCGGCATCAGGACTTCGCCGCGTTCCGCGAGATCACGGACGAGGTCGGGGCGTACCTGTGGGTGGACATGGCACATTTCGCCGGTTTGGTCGCCGCGGGCGTGCACCCCTCGCCCGTGCCGCACGCCGACATCGTGTCCTCCACCGTGCACAAGACCCTCGGCGGGCCGCGCTCCGGGCTCATCCTCGCGAAGCAGGAATTCGCGAAGAAGCTGAACAGCGCGGTCTTCCCGGGTCAGCAGGGCGGCCCGCTCATGCACGCCATCGCCGCCAAGGCCGTGTCCTTCAAGATCGCCGCGGGCGCGGAGTTCGCCGATCGCCAGCTGCGCACCCTGTCCGGGGCGAAGATCCTGGCCGAGCGGCTGAGCGGCGCGGATGTGAAGGAACGTGGCATCACAGTGCTCACCGGCGGGACCGATGTGCACCTGGTGCTGGTGGATCTGCGGCACTCCGAGCTCGACGGTCAGCAGGGCGAGGATCTGCTGCACGAGATCGGAATCACGGTGAACCGCAACGCCGTTCCGTTCGACCCTCGTCCGCCGATGGTCACCTCCGGGCTGCGGATCGGCACGGCCGCACTGGCCACGCGCGGGTTCGGCGATGCGGAGTTCACGGAGGTCGCGGACATCATCGCCACCGCGCTCGCGGGCGGCTCCGACATCGACGCCCTGCGCGCCCGGGTCGGCAAGCTGGCTCGCGACATTCCGCTGTACCAGGGGCTCTAGAGCTGGAACCTGATCTGATCCGGCGGTGACGCCGGTCGGATTCCTCGCGTGCCAAAGCTTTTCGGCGCGCGGGGAATCCGGCCGTGCGGCGGGGACCGCGGGTCGGCACGGATGTTCGTCGCACCGTGCACAACCGCTCCCGCAGAATTTCGGCAAACTGTCTCGGACAGCCCTTGCTCGACGGTGACTCAGGCGATACTCTGCCCTCCGTGTGAGTCAGTGTGGTCTCACATTGAAACGGATGGAGACGACCTATGGCGCTGCGCGCGTCGCTACCGGGCCGGGCGGCCGTGGTGGCTCTGGCATTCACGGCGGCGGTGGGTACCTTCACCACCGCAATCGCGTCCGGCGAACCCGCGGGATCCGCACCCGTCGCGGTGCAGCCCGCACCGGCGTTCGCGGTGCCCCCCGAGCTCGATCCGGGGTTCTACGATCCGCCGGCCGCGCTGGTGGCGAGCAAGGCCCCGGGCGAGGTCATCGCCGCCCGGCAGGTGAATGTGGCCAACGCCGGGGTGATTCCGCTCAACGTCGACGCCTGGCAGGTCTCGTTCCGCTCCAACAACACTCGGGGAGAGGCGATTCCGGCGGTCGCCACGGTCATCAAGCCGCGCGGGTCCGCACCCGACAAGCTGGTCTCGGTGCAGGTCGCCGAGGATTCTCTGGCCGCCTACTGCGCGCCCTCGTACGCGGTGCAGCAGTGGTCCGCCGCGGCCGCGGTCGGGCAGATCGTCGCGCCGCTGGAGTTCGTCATCGCGCAGGCCGCCGTCCAACAGGGCTGGGCGATCGTCATTCCCGACTACCAGGGACCCGACAGCGCGTTCGGCGCCGGGCCGCTGGCCGGGCGCATCACCCTGGACGGCATCCGCGCCGCGAAGGATTTCGGCCCGATGCGATTGGCCCCCGACACGCGGATCGGCCTGTACGGCTATTCGGGCGGCGCGATCGCGACCGGCCACGCGGCCGAGCTGAAGGCCTCCTACGCGCCCGAACTCAACGTGGTGGGCACGGCCGAGGGTGGCGTGCCCGCGGATTTCGGCCCGCTGCTCGACATCGGCAACGGTCAGCTGTGGTCGGGGATGATCATGTCCGCCGTCATCGGCCTCGGCCGCGAGTACCCCGAGTTCGGGGCATTGCTCGATCGCGATCTGGACCCGCTCGGCCAGGCCCTGAAGGTCGTCAAGGGCGGGCTGTGCGTGCAGTACAACACCGCCCTGTTCCCCTTCGCGAATCTGAAAGGCATGCTGCGGGTTCCGGAGGGTGATCCGATGCGGAACCCGGTGGTGATCGATACCCTCACCCGCACCCGCATGGGTAAATCCACACCCGATATGCCGATGTTCATCTGGCAGGCCAATCCCGACGAGCTCATCCCGGTGGGCCCGGTGAACACCCTCGTCGACACCTACTGCCAGGATCCGAACGCCCGGGTCCAGTACACCCGCGAACACCTCGGCGAGCACATCACCACCGAGATCTCCGGCTCCACAACCGCTTTGCTGTGGCTGGGCGACCGTCTGAACGGCGTCCCCGCCGCCCCCGGCTGCTCGACGACGGACACTCCCTTGATGGCGACCGACCCCGCCGGCCTGACCCTGCTGGGCCAGACGCTGGGCAATACCCTCGGATCGTTCTTCGGCGCACCGATCGGCGTGAAGTAACCGGGGTCCCGGATCAGTCCGTGCCCGGCCGGTACGCCCGGGGCACATCCCGGCAGGGCACGGCGATCATGACCATGCGACCGATGATCGCCGCGAGCGGAGTCAGCACGGCGACGACGGTAATGGCTTCCACAGCAGGCATTTTCCCTCACTCTCCCGCAGCGGGCGCACCGCCGGAACCCGCAATACGACGGTCTCACCCGGTGAATAACGCTGCGGGACAACCGTGTTAACTCAGCAGCACAATGTGCTGAGCTCTGAGCCGGACGCCGCGGGGCAACCTCGGCGTACATGAGGCCCGTGGTGGCTCACCGGGCCGATCGAGTGCCGATCGGCCCGGCGTGGACGGAGATTCGGGGAACAACCGGCCGGCCGAGGGCGACGCCGCTGGTCACGGGAGCGGTGTTTGCGTCCCGTCGCGTCGGGTAGCACGCGGTTGATGCCGGAAATCTCGGCATCCGTGACACAGGAAGCGAGGTCTCCCCATGGGTACCGTTACCGCATCGACCGATGTCAACGTACCGATCCGGACCGCCTACAACCAGTGGACCCAGTTCGAGTCCTTCCCGCAGTTCATGGAGGGCGTCGAGCGCGTCGATCAGCTCGACAGCACCCGCACCCACTGGAAGGTCCACTTCGGGCCGGTGGAAAGGGAATTCGACGCGACCATCGTCGAGCAGCATCCCGAGGAACGCATCGCGTGGCGCTCGGACAGCGGCCCCGAGCACGCCGGCGTGGTGACCTTCCACCGCATCGACGACACCACGACCCGCGTGATCACCCAGATGGACATAGATCCGGAGGGCTTCGTCGAGAACGTCGGCGACAAGCTCGGCGTCCTGGACCGCCGCGTCCAGGGCGACCTGAAGCGCTTCAAGCAGTTCATCGAGGAGCGCGGCCACGAAACCGGCGCCTGGCCCGGCGACGTTCCCCGCGCCGGCGTGTGACGCCACCTCTCGGCTTCGGCGACTACCCGCCGCGCGCGACACGCCGGGGTGACCGGTCCACCGGTCGCCCCGGCGGGCGCCCCGCCACGGTCCCCTCCGCAGCACGATGCGGGCGCGTATGACCGGTCAGTCGATGGCGACGTCGATGGTCATCCGATCGTCCCCCGGACTGCCGTGGACGGTGATCGTGATCCCGGACCAGGTTCCGCCGGGCATGTTCAGGGCGGGACGGGTCGACTGCCCGATCGTGGCGTTGCCGGCGGAGGGGTAGAGGTCGTTCGCGTCGCCGCGGTTGCCGCCGCGGAAGATCGCGGCCAGGTCGCGTTTCCCGTCGGCCTGCATCAGCTCGATCGCCAGGGCGGACTCGTCGTTGACGTTCTCGATCGCCTCGTCGACCACGTAGATCGCGATCCCCTCGTCGGGCAGAAACGCGTCCTGCCCGCGTTTGCGGCGGTATTCCACTGCGACGTACTGGCTTTCGCGGGGCATCCGCCGCGGATTGCGGATGAACACCATCCCGCCGCCCTCGGCCGCCGGCTCGAGGACGATGCCCGCGGTCGTCTGCGTGACGACGCGCGGCTCGAGCCAGCCGTGGAACGCGCGCAACATGCCGTTCGGGTACACGGGCGTGATGCCGTGATTGCCCCAGCTGCCCGCCGCCATCAGGCAGTAGTCGCCGAGCCCTGCCGAGCGGAAGTTCGGCGACTGCGTGGTGTCGTAGTAATCCGCCCAGCGCGCCGCGAGATGGCCCCATTCGTGCGCGCAGACACCCATGTTGCAGTCCTCGGGCACGGTCAGGAAGGTCGTCACGGCGAGGTTCGGCGCCACCTGCTCCCCCGCGCCCGGGATCGCCCATTTCAGGCTCCAGATGTCGTCGGCCGAACCGGTTTCCTCGGCTCCGCGCCCGGCGTGCACGATGAACAGCGCGGTCACGATTCGCTCCCCGAGCACGTCGTACGGCGTGAAATCCACGCCCTCGGCCAGCGCGGCCTTGACCGCGTCCCGCGCCATCCCCGCGGCATTGCGCGGGAACCCGTTACCGGTCCCGGAGCTGCCGTCGGTATAGAACGTGAGCGGTTGCGGCAGCCGGAACCACCCGTGCACGGCACCCTGCACATCGATGCCGGTTCCCGCCTCGGCGTCGAACCCGCTCACCGAACGGTAGAAGTCACGCATGCTGCCGGTCGGAAAAAGCTTGTCGCTGAACAGCATCGCCTCGTAGTACCCGGGCCCGTGCGCGGCCTCGTGCGGCTTGTCCGGAAAATCGACCAGCAGCACGATCGTCCGAATCACCCCGTTGAGCCGAACATTGGGCCGGGTGATGAGTTCCTTGTCCCCGCCCGGCGCGGTCCGCGTCGCGCCGTCGTCCAGCCCGACCAGATCCTCCCCGCGCCGCTGCGCCCGCCAGATCTCGTAGTACTCCTCGAACGAGAGCGTCGAGGGCAGCCGGTTCGCGCCGTTCAGATCGAGATAGGCGAGATACAACTGGCTGAACGCCTGCGGCGACAGGGGCACCGGGCACGGTGCGCCGTCGCACCGGTGCGCGGGGATGGGGGTGAGCGTGAGCCTCATGCTGGTGTCCTCGCCTCGCCGACAGCTACGCGCCCGCACCGGCCGGCGCGAACGGGCTCCCGCGCCGAATACCGCTGTCCGGGAACCGGGTTCAATCTTGCCCGCCCGCCCGCGAACACGGGCGGTGATCGCCCGTCCCCACCCGGGCGACCGAGCCGCCCCGGCGCGCTGACCACGGAGTATGTTCATGGACACGGGCGCGAGCGGTCTCCCGCGCTCCCGCGTTATCGATCTTGTTTCGGCTACCGTCTGCTGAGTTGTGCGCTCCCATTCCACTCGAACGGAAGGCCACTACGATGACGATTCCGGTATCCACGCAGTACCGCGTGAACGTATTCGACCAGGTCGACGAGGCAGTGCGCGAGATCAGGGCGGGCCGAGCGGTGATCGTGGTCGATGACGAGAATCGCGAGAACGAGGGCGATCTGATCATGGCCGCGGAATTCGCGACGCCCGAGGCGCTCGGCTTCTTCATCCGCTACACCGGCGGCGTCGTCTGCGCACCCATGCCCGCCGAACGCGCGGACCTGCTGGGCCTGCCGCTCATGACCTCGACCTACGAGGACTGTAAGGAAACCGCGTTCACCCTCACCGTCGACGCGGTGGCGGACGTGGTCTCGGGCATCAGCGCGCAGGACCGCGCCACCACCATGCGCGCGCTCGCGAATCCCGCGACCGTCCCCGGTGACCTGCAACGACCCGGACACGTCTTCCCGCTGCGCGCCCATCCGCGAGGCCTGGCCGCCCGCCAGGGTCACACCGAGGCCGGCGTGGAACTGATGCGCCTGGCGGGCCTGTCCCCCGTGGCCGTGATCAGCGAGGTCTGCCACGACGACGGTTCGGTCATGCGCCTGGGCGCACTGCGCGCCTTCGCCGATTCCCATGGGCTGAAACTGATTTCGATCGACCAGCTGATCGCCCTGCCATCCGGCCCGACAGGCGTCGACGCATGAGCGAACGCGTCGACGCGGTGCTGTTCGATCTGGACGGCACCCTGGTCGGAAGCATGGACCCGTGGGACAGGTGCTGGGTCGACTACGCGGCCCAGCACGGGCACAGCTGGACCGACTCGGATCGGGCGCGCACCCACGGTCACGGCGACTGGGCCGACCATCTCGCACACGTCTGCGGCTCGGACTCCCCGGCCCGGGTCGTCGAAGCCTGCACCGATCTCATGATCGGCCAGATCCAGCAGGGGCAGGTGGCCCTGCTCCCGGGCATCGCGGAACTGATCGAAGCCGCCGCGGACCACGCCATCACCGGCATCGTCTCGGCCTCGCCCCGCCGCTTCGTACACGCCACCCTGCGGTATTTCGATCTGCACCGATACTTCCCCCTGGTCCTGACCCGCGAGGACCATCCGCACTCCAAACCGCACCCGGCGCCCTACCTGCACGCCGCCGAATTGCTCTATCTCTCCCCCGCACACTGTGTGGCCGTGGAGGATTCCCCCGCGGGCATCCGCTCGGCGGCCGGGGCGGGCATGCGGGTACTCGCCATCCCACACCCCGCGACGCTGATCGCCCCGGCGGACGCCGCCCTGGTGACGCATCTGGCCGCGAACGCGCTAGCGGCCGCACCGTGGCTCCGAAACCAGTTGGGCCGCAACGCGGATCAGGCTCTCATCCCCTGATCACGGCCCCGGGGATATCGCCCGCCCGGCGCGCGGTCAGGGACCGGCCAGCGCCGCGGCGACGGCGATCAGCACGCCGGCGATGAACAGGATGGCCGCCGAGTACAGGGTGACCCGGGAGAACCGCTGGATCAGCGTGATCTTGAAGAAACTCATCGCGGCGCCGACGAGCATGAGCAGCACGAAGGACGTGAACATCGCGGCCGAGCCCAATCCGGTGGCGGCGGTGACGCTTCCGGTCACCGAGAGATCAGCGCCCGAGCGCACCGGCACCCGCGTGCCCGGCGTATAGGGACCACCCCGCAGGACCTTCGGCACCACCGTGCCCGGATTCCGGTCCGCGGCGAAGGTTCCCGTGCAGACGGCGGCGCGGCGACCGCTGTCGGGATCACAACGCTCGCTGACGAAGGTGCCGGCGACACCGGAGATTCCGGTGGCTCGGGTGATTACGGCGAGACTCTCGGCAATGGCGAAGGTGGCCATCACGGCGAGGGCGATCGCGCAGAGGCCGAACAGGATGCGCGGGACGTGGCCCCGGAGCGTTCGACCATCCCAGGGCAGAAGCACAGTTGCGGATCCTCGGTCATCGGTGAGCAGGGGCTGCGCCAAATGTACCGGGACACTGGGTGATCGACCGCCCCCTTCGCGGTCGATCACCCAACGCCAGTTCCCGGCCGCCGCGCGGGAGTGCGGCTGAACGCGACGTCAGGATGCGAAAATCCTACGAAAATCTTTCCCCATTAACAAGGGCTTCGTCACCGACATAGTGCACAAATCAGCAGCCTTCCGCCTGGAACCCAGGTGATCCACGCAAATCGAAGGTTCCGTCGTGAAGGATTTTCGTACTATTATCGTGCCCGTGACGGTGACCGGCGGCGACGCGCACGATGACGCGTCGGCCACACGATTGGCCCGGATCGTGCTCGCCCGCATGGCGGCGATGCACCGATCGCGGCGGCAGGTGCACCTGCACGGCGGGCCGACCGAACCCACCATGCTCAAGATCGAGCGAGGCGCGGCGCACGGCCTGACCTCGAAAACCCTGCGCCGCCTCGACATCGGACTGGACTGGACGCCGGGCTCGGCGGAGAACGTGTACTTCGCCGGCGGCAACCCCACCCCGCTCAAGGAGCGCACCGGCATCGTCGCCGGACCGCCCGGGGTGTACATCGACGCCGAGACCATCACCGAATTGATCGCCGCCGCAGGCGAGATCAGCGCACTCACCGAATCCGGATCCCCCGCACAACAGGCCGCCGCGCGTCGCCTGAACGCCACCGTTCAGCCGCTGTACGGGCGCTATGTCACCCAGTTGCTCGAGGCCAACCGCCGCCGGGGCGGCGCGCTCGGCCCCCTGGTGACGATCCTGGGCCCGTACCTCGATCGCCCCGTCGATCCGGAGCACGACAACGCGGAGGAGGCGCTGTACCGCCGCTGGCTCGCCGGGCTGCGCCCGGACCTCGACGAGCCGACCACGCGGCGATTCGAACTCAGATTCGCCGAGGCGAGCGCCTGATCCGCACTCCCCGCGCCGGTGACCACCGGTTCCAGCGGCCGAACAGCAGCGTCGCCGCGGGCACCGGCGCCAGCGAGATCAACAGCCGAGTTGATCGGCGAGATCCTGGAAATCCCTTGCGTTGATATCGAATTCGTCGGAGAATTCCGCGTCGGCGAGCGCCGGGTCGCCGAACTCGTCGGGCCGGGAAATGAACGCGGTCCGGAAGCCCAATCGCGCCGCCGCGCGGATGTCGTACTTGTGGCTCGCCACCATCATGATCTCCGACGGCGGCAGGCCCAGATAACGCGCGGCCAGGTGATAGATGACCGGGTCGGGTTTGAACACCCCGGCCATCTCGGCGGTGAAAACAGCATGCCAGGGCAGGTCACCGTGCCGGGTGATGCTGACGACGGCGTCGACGTCGGCGTTGGACAGGGTGGCCAGCACATGATCTCGGCGCAGCCGGCGCAGGCCCGGCACGACGTCGAGCCAGGGCGTCAGGAGCTTCCAGGAGGCGTTCACCTCCCGGCGTTCGTTCTCGTCGAGTTCGAGATTCCGGGCGGTGATCAATTCGTCGAGGGTCGACCGGTAGATGGAATCCACGCTGATCCACGCATCGGTTGCCCGTCGCTCGCGCGAGGTTTCCCGGAAATACGCCGCACGCCAGGCATTGACGAATTCCGACCAATCCACGGCCGGGTTCTTCGCACCGGCTACGCGCCGGGCGGTACCGGTAACGGTGGAAAAGAAATCCGTCGCGGTGCCCTGCACATCGAACAGCAGAGCCTGCGGCGCCGACAGACGCGAACCCGGCATTCACTGCCCCCTCCGTGCGATACAGCCCGAACGGCGTATCCGCTCGACCATATCCGCGACCGAAACGCACCCCATCGCGCACCGGCCCCCGGGAATTTCTCCGGCCCGGAACGCCCCGACGGCCGGAAACGTTACCGACCCCGGCGTCTTCGTACAATCTCGAGTGTCAGATACATGCGCCGATTCCATCGGCGACGGAGTGATTCGGCGTCACGCACGGCGACTCAGCCCAGCTTCACCGTCGCGGTGGCGCGCCCGAACAGCCGCCGGCCGTTCTGGGTCGCGCCGATCGCGACCGTCGCCAGTCCGCTGTCCCGGTGCAGCGCAGCGACTTTGCCGGTGAACTCGATCACGCTCAACCGGCCCGGTACCACGAGCGCGGGACTCGTCCAGCGCACGCTGTACTCGCGCAGCGCCCGGGGATCGCGCGCCCACCCGGTGAGATAGGACGCGCCCAGCCCCATGGTGAGCATGCCGTGCGCGACCACCCCGGGACCGAGCCCGGTCAGCGCGGTGGCGGGCTCGTACCAGTGAATCGGATTCGGATCTCCCGACAGTCCCGCGTAGTGCACCAAATCGCCGTAGCTGAGCCGGAATTGGCGCGTGGGCAGGGCATCGCCGACCGCGACGGTCCGGCGATCCAGACCACGCAGGGTGCTGGCTTCCGCGCGAGCGGACGCCGCGCCGCCGACCACGTCCACGACCTCCGGGGCTGCGCCGTTCCGGACGTCATGGCGCAGGATCGTCGGGTTCAGCGCACTGAGTGCCCGTCCCATATCCGATCCGCCCGAGCGCGCGATCACGCTGGTGTGCGAGGTGACGACCGGGCAGCCGTACTGATCGCGAATGTAGTTGTCCACCAACATCAGATCGCCGCCGAAGGCTTCCCGATGTGACCGCAGCGCGATGGTGCTCGAGAGCCGATCGCCGACGACGATGGGCCGGTGCAGCTCCAGGTGCTGCTGGGTCTGCACCGCGGTGGTGAGATCGCAGCCGCTGAGCTGATCGGTCAGCGCCGTCTGTGCCGGCGCGGCCAGCAGGGCCGCGAAGGTCGGCGGTGCGATCAGCCGCGGCAGCCCGTGCGCCGCGGAGGCTTCGTCGTCGAAGTGCAGGCGATGCTCGGCTTGCACGGCCCGCGCGTACTCGCGCACCTTCTCCCGCCCCACCTCGTAGTGGTCCCGCAGCCGGAACTGACGCCCCACCATCTCCCCCAGCGTTGCCGCTGTGCCCCCGCTCTCCCCGTCCCCCGGCTCCGGCGCGGTCACTGGCGTATCCAGGCATTCGTTCACGGTGGCGGCCATCGAGCGTTCTCCTCCTGAAGTTGACCGAGCATGGCAATGAACGAGCTACTTCACAGAAGTCGGCGCGAACCCGTCCGCGGATTGGCCGTCCTGGCGAAAAATACTGGCACAGGACCTGACGAGCCCGGCAGACCGGGCAGTACATCGCCCCCGATACGGATCAGGGTTATCGGCGAGCCACTACCTCACGATAGAACCGACAGCGCCTCTCGTGCCCGGCAATTCCGCAGCTCCCCGCCGCGCCGGGCCCTTCTCGCGCGCTCTCGGATGGCCCCGCCCGCCGCAACTCAACCGTGCGGAACGACCTCCGGCTGCGCCAGCAGGGTGATAGCCCGGAGAATATCCCCGCCCTCGCGCGCGAAGACGGTATCGAAGAAGGTGCGCAGATAGGTGCGCTGAAGATCGACCGACCGCCGGGCGTCGATGTCCCCGACGGCGTCACCTGCGGCCTCCGCCCCGAGCAGTCCCGCCGCGGCGAGCACGGGCAGGATCACCTGCTGATCGCAGAAGGACATGTGCTCGGTGCCCGCGATGCCGATCGGCAGCTTCACCCCGATGTTGTTGGACCAGAACGGTTCCCAGCCCGGCTGGCCGTACCACGGCGAGCGGCCACCGGCCAGCATGAGCAGGGGCTTGTCCGTGCCTTCGTCCGCGACCGAACCCAGCACGGGCCCGTCGAGATTCACCCCGGCCCGGATCCCGGGCTCGTCGTGCAGCGCCTGCACGGTGGTCGAGCCACCGAGCGAATGACCGAACATACCCACCCGCGTCAGGTCGAGATTGGCGGCCAGTTCGGCGGGCAGGGCCGCCGCGGTCGAACCGCCCGCCGCCGCGTCGGCCAACTCGGCGAGCACGAAGCGGGTATCGGCCACCCGGTTCGGCAACAGCACATCGCTCAGCACCTCCGGCGGCGAATCCAGCGGTACAACGGTGCGTTCGACGCGCCCGTCCGGGAAGTGCACCGCGAACGCCTCGTGCGTGTGGTTCATGGCGACCACCACGTAGCCGTGACTGGCCAGATCCTCGGCCTGCGCCGTGCTCCACCCGGTGGTGTCGGTCATACCAGGAGAGTTCAGCAGCACCGGGAAACGCCCGATCCCCTGGCGCGCGGGCCGGTTCGGGTAGCTGTGACTCGGCCCGAACCGCCAGCTCCGCGCCGGCACCCCCAGCCCGTCGAGGTAGTCCCGCTGGGCTTCGCGGCCACCGGCCGGCATCCACGCCGCAGGCTCCGACGACCCGGAATCCTCGGCGGGATACCAGATCTGCACCATCAGTTCCCGGTCGCCGCCGGCCCACGGGTCGACGCGCCCGGCGTCCACGAAATGCACTTCGGTGACACCCACGGGATGACTGCCGGTCGGCGCGGGCGGGGTGAGTTCGACGGCCGCGGCGACCGCCGGTTCGGGCGCGGCCGTGGTCACCGCCGCGGCGCCCGCGACGAGCGTCACCGCCGCCGCGAGAATCACGAATCGCCGTAACCCATTGCGCGCCATGACAAACCCCCACCGGTAAGACTCGCTGACGACTCGTCACTGTACAAGACACGCCGCCGCGCGCGGAGCTACGGCGGCGGGCCCTGGCTCGGCTCGACCTGGATGCCGACCACGCAGGTGTCGTCGTCGGTGTCGGCGTCGCTGCCGTCGAGCAGGTGATCCACGAGATCGTCGAGCCCGCCGGTGAACTCGGCGGACACTCGCAGCAGGCGGTCCACGCACACGTCGAGGTGCTCGGCGCGGCGTTCGATCAGGCCGTCGGTGTAGAGCAGCAGGGTGTCGCCGGGCTCGAGCTGGACTTCGCCCTCCTCATAGGAGGTTTCGGCCAGCGCGCCCAGGATGATGCCGCGCAGCTCGGGCAGGTTCACGGCCTGCCCGGACCGGATCAGCACCGGCGGCAGGTGCCCCGCGCGCGCCCAGCGCAGCACCCGGGTCTGCGGATCGTAGAGACCGCAGACCGCGGTGGCCAGGATGTGATCGGTCAGGTGGTGCGCGACCAGATTCAGCCAGGTCAGCATTTGCCCCGGACCCGCACCGGTGGCCGCGAGTCCGCGCAAGGCGTTGCGCAGCACCACCATTCCGGTGGCCGCGGTGATCCCGTGCCCGGTGATGTCGCCGACCGAGACCAGGATGTTCTTGGACGGCAGCACGATGGTGTCGTACCAGTCCCCACCCACCAGGTGGGCCTGTTCGGTCGGCTGGTAGCGCACCGCGATGCGCAGCCCGAACGCGTCGGTGTAGGGCTGGGCGTCGGGCATGATCGCCTGCTGCAGCTGCCGCGCCAGACTGCTCTGTTCGGCCGCGTGTTCCTCGGTGTGGGTGAGCCGGTCCCGGGTGGCCGACAGCGCGATCTCGGTCCAGTGCTGCGCCGAGATGTCCTGGTACGCACCGCGAACCGCGAGCAGGTGCCCGGCTTCGTCGTGCACCGGTTCGGCGATGATCCGCACGTGCCTGATCACGCTGTCCGGCCGGATCAGCCGGAACGCGGCCGAGGTCGGGCGGCGATACTGCAGCAGCGTGCGCAGGAACCGCCGGACCGCCTCGGAGTCGGCCTCGTGCACGTGCCCGGGCAACTGCGCCAGCGGAACGGGATCCGAACCCGCGGACACCCCGTAGAGCGCGAACAGCTCTGCGCTCCAAGTGATCTCGCCGGAGGCTGCGTTCTCTTCGAACCCGCCTACCCGGCCCAGGCGCTGGGCGTGCTGCAGCAGCGCCGCCAGCCGCGCCGCGTCGTCCTCGAGCCGCCACACGATCAGCACCGCGTCGTCGTAGCGGCCGATGCTGAGCGCGGCCGCGACCGTCAGCGGCACCTGGTCGACGAGCTCGGTCAGCAGCACACGGTCCGCGCGATAGCTCTCCCCCGTGGCCAGCACGCGCTCGATGCGCTCGAACAGCCGGCCCTCTTCGGCCACCATCGGATACGTTTCCAGGAACAGCGCGCCGTTGATCAGTCCGCGCGGCCTCCCGGCGGGGTCGACGAAGGACGAATTCACATGGTGGATGCGGAAATCGGTGAGTGCGCCGTGCTCGCGCTGGGGCACCAGCACCAGCGCCGGATCGAACAGTCCGTCGGCCAGGCGCACCAGCCCGGCCGCGTCGGATCGGTCCGAGGACTGCACCGCGAGCGGATCCGCTTCGAAGGTGTGCGCGCACAGCTCGCCCAGCGCCGCCAACTGCCGGCGCACCTGCGGCGGCTGCGGTTCGATCGGCTGGGGCCAGCACACCTCGAGGACACCGCGCAGACTGCCGCCCGCGCCGACCGGAACGGCCGCGCGCCCGCCCCGCCGGTCGCCGATCGAGGGTAGTCGCGAGGCGTCGAGATCCTCGATCCACACCGCCTCGCGCGTGAGCAGCGCCTGCCGCGCCGGGGTCGCCAGCCCCGGCGGCACGTACCGCCAGCGTTCGGCCTCCTGCACGCCGATACCCGCGAACCCCACCAGCGAGAGCGAGGCGTCCGCGCCCGCGGCCCAGATCACCACCGCTGTCGCGCCCAGCGGCGCCAGCGCGTGCTCGAGCACCGATTCGGCCACGCGCTGGGTGTCCCCGTTCGCGGCGAGCAGCGCGCTCTCCGCGGTCCGCAGGCGCACCGCCGCCGCGTCGGAATCGGTTGTGCGCCGCAGGAGTTGGCCGACCGCTTCGCTGATCTTGTCCTGCGCGGCCTGGTTGACCAGATCCGCGGCCAGCTCGAGCACCCCGACGCCCGCTTGCCGCGACAGCGACTCCAGCTGCTGCGCCGCCTGCGCGGGCCCGCAGCGCAACCGCTCGACCAGCACCCCCTTGGCCATCTCGATCAGCGCGCGCCCGTCGGCGGTGGCCTGGGCCTGCTGAATCTGCGTCCGCAGCCGGTCCACGGTCGCCGCGAGCCGGTTGACCACCACCCCGTTCAGCCTGGCGGTCGCGGCGTCACCGTCCTGCTCCATCAGGCGCCGAGCCAGTGCTGGATCCGGCCGAGCAGCGCGTCCGCGTCCACGGGTTTGGTGACGTAGTCGTTCGCGCCCGAGGCCAGGCTCTTGTCGCGGTCGCCCAGCATGGCTTTCGCGGTCACCGCGATGATCGGCAGGTCTTCGTAGCGCGGGATCTCCCGGATGGTCGCGGTCGCGGTGTACCCGTCCATCTCGGGCATCATGACGTCCATCAGGATGAGATCGGTCTCCGGGTGTGCCAGGAGCTTGTCGATGCCTTCGCGCCCGTTCTCCGCGTGCAGCACGCTCATCCCGTGCAGTTCCAGAATGCTGCTGAGCGCGAACAGGTTTCGCGCGTCGTCGTCGACGATGAGCACGGTGCGCCCGACGAGCTCTCCGACCGGCTGCTGCGGGGCGACGGCGGGCGCGTCCTCGCGCCGCACCAGCGGCACCACGTCCCCCGGGGCCTGCGCCATGACGTGCAGGGCGATGCGCTCGCGCAGTTCGTCGAGGCTCGACAGCAATTCCAGGGGCTGTCGCTCGATGCGCTGCTGTAGCAGTCGCTCCTGTTCGGAATCGAGCCGGTGATTGTGGGCGAGCACGGGCACGCTGCTCAGCGCGGCGTCCCCGTCCATGGTCTGCAGGAACGCCAGCGCCGCGTCGCCCGGCAGATCCAATTCCAGTACGACGCAATGGAATGCCTCCGCCGCCATGGCCGCGGCCGCCTCCTGCACCCCCGTCGCGCTGACCACCTGCACCGGCCCGCGCGGGTCGTTGCTGTCGGCCAGGTCTGCCACCGCGCCCTGGGCGACCAGCGAGAGCAGGCCCTGCGGCCGCTGCTCCACCACCAGCAACCGGCGCTGGGGCTGGGGCCCCGCGAGGGCAAGCTCCGGGCGGTCGTCCGAGCGCTGCTCGTCCTCGCGCTCGGTCAAGGCGCTCTCCTGGAAGTCCGGCCGCGCGACCGGCAGGTACAGCGTGAACGTACTGCCCTCGCCCAGTGTGCTTTCCGCGGTGATCGCGCCCCCGAGCAGGTAGGCGATCTCCCGGCTGATCGACAGTCCCAGTCCGGTGCCGCCGTATTTGCGGCTCGTGGTCCCGTCTGCCTGCTGGAACGCCCCGAAGATCGATTCCAGCTGATGCTCGGCGATGCCGATGCCGGTGTCGACCACCCGGAAGGCGATCGCGGACCCGTGCCTGCGCATGGCCGCCGGCAGTTCGCGCGCCTGCGGCGGCTCGATCCGCAGTTCCACCGTGCCGGTTTCGGTGAACTTCACCGCGTTGGACACCAGATTGCCCAGCACCTGCCGCAGCCGGGAATCGTCGGTGAGCACGTCCAGGGGCAGACCGGGCGCGGTGGTGATGCGGAATCCCAGGCTCTTCTGCGTGGTCATGGGCCGGAAGGTGGCCTCGACGTAGTCCAGCAGTTTGCGCAGCGGCACACGCGCGGGGGTGATGTCCATCTTGCCGGCCTCGACCTTGGACAGGTCCAGGATGTCGTTGATCAGCTGGAGCAGATCCGATCCCGCCGAATGGATGATGCCCGCGTATTCGACCTGTTTGGGCGAGAGATTGCGAGAGGGGTTCTGCGCCAGCAACTGTGCCAGGATCAGCAGGCTGTTGAGCGGGGTGCGCAGCTCGTGGCTCATATTGGCCAGGAACTCCGACTTGTACTTCGAGGCCAGCGCCAGTTGCTGGGCCCGGGTCTCCAATTCCTGTCTGGCTTGCTCGATTTCGAGGTTCTTGGCCTCGATGTCGCGGTTCTGCATGGCCAGCAGCGCCGCCTTGTCCTCCATTTCGGCGTTGGAGCGCTGCAGCTCTTCCTGGCGGACCTGCAATTCCTCGGAGCGGACCTGCAATTCGGTGGTCAGGCGCTGCGATTCCACCAGCAGCTCGTCGGTGCGGGCGTTGGCGATGATGGTGTTGACGTTGACCCCGACGGTTTCCATCAGCTGGTCCAGGAAGTCGCGGTGAATGCGCGTGAAGCGGTGCAGCGACGCCAGTTCGATCACGCCGAGCACCTGGTCCTCGACGCCGATCGGCAGCACCAGCAGCGTGTTCGGCGCGGTCTGCCCGAGCCCGGAGGCGATGGTCAGGTAGTCGCCGGGCACGTCGTCCACCGCGATGGTGCGACGGCTGCGCGCGGCCTGCCCGACCAGGGACTGCCCGAAGGTGAACCGTTGGGTCCCACCGGGTTCCTGCGGGCTGCCGTAGGAGCCGATCAGGCGCAGTTCGGGCCGTTCGGCGGTGTCGTCGGCCAGGTAGAACGCGCCGTACTGCGCCGAGACCAGCGGTGCCAGCTCGTCCATGATGAGCTCGGCGACCACGTGCAGATCGCGCTGGCCCTGCATGAGCCCGGAGATGCGCGCGAGATTGGTCTTGAGCCAGTCCTGATCCTGATTGGCCTCGGTGGTCTCGCGCAGCGACTCCACCATGGAGTTGATGTTGTCCTTGAGTTCGGCGACCTCGCCCGAGGCCTCGACCGTGATCGACCGCGTCAGGTCGCCCTCGGCGACTGCGCTGGTGACCTCGGCGATCGCGCGCACCTGCCGGGTGAGGTTGCCCGCGAGCTCGTTCACGTTCTCGGTCAGGCGTTTCCAGGTGCCCGAGACGCCTTCGACCTCGGCCTGCCCGCCCAGCCGGCCCTGCGAGCCGACCTCGCGCGCCACGCGGGTGACCTCGGCCGCGAACGCCGAGAGCTGATCGACCATGGTGTTGATCGTGGTCTTGAGTTCCAGGATCTCCCCGCGCGCGTCGACGTCGATCTTGCGGGTCAGATCGCCCTGGGCGACGGCTGTGGTCACCTGGGCGATGTTGCGCACCTGATTGGTCAGGTTGTTGGCCATGGAATTGACGTTGTCCGTCAGGTCTTTCCAGGTGCCGGCGACGTTGGGCACCCGCGCCTGCCCGCCCAGCATGCCCTCGGTGCCGACCTCGCGGGCCACGCGCGTGACCTCGTCGGCGAACGCGGACAGCGTGTCGACCATCGTGTTGATCACCCCCGCGAGCGCGGCGACCTCGCCCTTGGCCTCGACGGTGATCTTCTGGCTCAGATCACCGCGCGCGACCGCGGTGGCGACCTGGGCGATCGAACGCACCTGATTGGTGAGGTTGGAGGCCATCACGTTGACGTTGTCGGTCAGGTCCTTCCACGTACCGGACGCACCGCGCACGGTGGCCTGCCCGCCCAGGTTGCCTTCGGTGCCGACCTCGCGGGCCACGCGCGTGACCTCGTCCGCGAACGAGGACAGCTGATCGACCATCGTGTTGATGGTCTCCTTGAGTTCGAGGATCTCCCCGCGCGCGTCGACCCGAATCTTCTGCGTCAGATCACCGCCCGCCACCGCCGTGGTCACCTGGGCGATCGAGCGCACCTGCGCGGTGAGGTTGTCGGCCATGACGTTCACCGATTCGGTGAGGTCCTTCCAGGTGCCGGACACCCCCTTCACATCGGCCTGGCCGCCGAGCCTGCCGTCGGTGCCGACCTCGCGGGCCACGCGCGTGACCTCGTCGGCGAAGGCCGAGAGCTGGTCGACCATCGTGTTGATGGTGTTCTTGAGTTCGAGGATCTCCCCGCGCGCGTCGACGCGGATCTTCTGCGTCAGATCACCGCCCGCGACCGCGGTGGCGACCTGGGCGATCGAGCGCACCTGCGCGGTGAGGTTGCCCGCCATGAAGTTCACCGAGTCGGTGAGGTCGCGCCAGGTGCCGGACACGCCCTTCACATCGGCCTGCCCGCCCAGGATGCCTTCGGTGCCGACCTCGCGCGAGACGCGGGTGACTTCGTCTGCGAAGGAGGACAATTGGCCGACCATCGTGTTGATGGTGTTCTTGAGTTCGAGGATCTCGCCCTGCGCGCTGACGGTGATCTTCTGGCTCAGGTCGCCGCGCGCGACGGCGGTGGTCACCTGGGCGATGTTGCGGACCTGGGCGGTGAGGTTGCCCGCCATGGCATTCACCGAATCGGTGAGGTCCTTCCACGTTCCCGAGACCTCGGGCACCTCGGCCTGCCCGCCGAGCTGGCCTTCGGTGCCGACCTCGCGAGCCACGCGGGTGACCTCGGAGGTGAACAGCGACAGCTGATCGACCATGCCGTTGAAGACGGTCGCGATCTCGCCGAGCAGCCCGTCGGTGTCGGTCGGCAGCCGGGTGCCGAAGTCGCCGTCGCGCACCGCCGTCAAACCGGCCAGGAGCTGGCGCAATTCGACCTGATCGGTGTCCGCTCCGGCCGCCTTGGCCGACGCGCGGGCCGGTGCTGACGCGTCCGTCATGTCTGTCCTCGCTCTGGTCGATTCATCGGGCCCGGCATGGGATTCTGCGCGCTCACCCGCAGGTGAACTCTACGTTTCCGCTCCCGGGCATGTGAATCCATTGGCGCACAAGCCAACAGACCGCGGCACCGAACGGCTGGTCGGTTCGCGGCACGGACAGGCGGGTCCGGTGCCCCCTTGTGTCGTACGCCACACCGGAGTTACGGTCTAATCCGAGACTGAACAGTCTCAGAGTTGATCGATCGGGCTCGGCGGTTCCGATCGGGTGAAGGCGGACATCAATGATGAAGTCCAGTGCCGGGCGGCGCGTTCTCGCTCTCGTCGCGGCGTTCGGGATCGCTGCCGGGGTGGGCGGAGTGCGCCCCGCGACCGCGACGGCCGATGACATCGCACCGGGGACGACGGCGCAGTCCCTCTTCGACACGGCCGGACCGCACGGGGTGACGACCTCGACGGTGACCGATCTCTGTCAGGAATCGGTGTTCGGCATGATCGCCCACATCGTGGTGCACCTGTCGGGCAATGTCGACGATCTGCGGTGCACGCAGGCATTTCCGTACGGATTGCAGTCGCCGATCGGGGTGAACACCTATTTTCCGGCGGACATCGCCGACCTGGACAGCGCTCCGTTGATCCTGTTCGAAGGCGGAATCACCTCCAACCCCGGGCAATACGACGCCATTGTCCGGCAGTGGACCGGCCACGGCTTCGTGGTCGTGGTGTCCTACGACTTCTTCAACTCGCTGGCGTATGTGCCCGCGATCGGCTTGGCCACCGCCGTTGCCCAGCAGCGGGATCCGAGTTCACCGCTGTTCGGCAAGATCGACCTGAGCCGCACCGTGCTGGCCGGCCATTCCGGCGGCGGTCAGGCCACGCTCCAGGCGGCAGCCCTGTTCCCTCCGATCGCCGGCGCGATCGATCCGGCCCTGCGCATGATCGGCGCCCTGGCGATCGAACCCGGCCCCCTGGCCCTGGGCTCGTCGATCACCGTGCCCACCCTGTTCCTCACCGGCTACAACGATGTCGTGGTCCCCGACTTCGCCTGGGTGCGGTGGTGGGAATACAACCTCGTGTCCGCCGCCCCGGCCTGGATCGCCAATGCCCGTGGGGTGAGCCACTTCTCACCGGTCGACGGCCCCGGCAACTACCGATCGTCCGGCGCCGCCGTGGCCTGGCTGCGCTACATCGCCCTCGGCGACGACACCGCCGCCCGGTTCTTCACCGGTCCCGACTGGCGTCTGCGCGACGATCCGACCTACTACAGCGTGGAACGCAATCCGCGGGCGAACGCCCTGCCCTGAGGGGAGTCCCGGCGGGCTCGGGTACGCGTGCTCCGCAGTCACGCGTACCCGCGCCCGATCCACGCGGTGTCACTCAGCCCCCGGACGATCCGGGCGCGAGCGAGCCGCCTCCGGAACTCAGTACTGGCTGCAGGTCGCGACGACCTCGTCCATCTGGCTGCCGAAGGCGGAGCTGTCCTGCGCCACCGCACCCATCTGCTGCTGCTGGGCGATGAGCGCCTGGAACGCGGCGCGGCGCTGTTCGACCGGCTGGTCGTAGGCGGCCTTGATCGCGTTCTTCTGCGCCGGCGCGGCATCGAGCTGCGCCGCGGTCTCGGGCGAGACCTCGTGCAGCGCGGCATCGATCTGACTGAACGAACAGCTCGAGTTGAGGATCGGCTCGAGATCGCTCATCGGATCGGCACTCGCCGCGCCCGCACCGGTCAGCATCGCCGACAGAGCGAAACCGGCGAGTACCGCCGAACGAGCGAAGCCATGCGAACTGATCAACCTCATGAAAAAGCGATTCCTTCCAGTAGCGTCAACACTGTGCGAATCCGGCCCCGGGATGAGCCGGACAGAAGGGATTTCGGAGCCGCGCCGCCGAAGGTTTGGTTATCTAGCGAACTTTCGGACAACTGTTTCGAGCACGCGCGAGACGGGTATTGAACCTCCTGTCGTGTCCCATCGGCGAGCGTGCCGGGCGGCGGCGGGACCGCGTTCGAGGCCGCGACACGCGGTAAGACCGCGAAACCGGGAGAATGGTCCGATGCCGTCCAATCCCGTTCCGCCACTGCTCGACACCGCCGCGCTGGAGCGTTCCGCGGTGGTCGCCAACAACGCGATGAACCGCGATCGCGGGCTCTCCGGAGTGAACAGCTATGCCCGTGATCTGGGCTTCGACCCCTACGAGCGGTTGGCGGAGCGCCTGCGGGCGGACCCCGACGCCGCGGTCACCTGGATCGACATCTGCTGCGGCTCCGGCCGGGCGCTGCTGGCGGCCGAGCAACGCTTCGCCGCCGAATTCCCCACCGCCGACATCACCCTGGTCGGTCTCGACCTCGTCGACCACTTCCGAGCTGCTCCCGCCACCCCGCGACTGCGCCTGATCACCGCCAACGCAACCGACTGGCAACCATCTGGCGCCGCCGATCTCATCACCTGCGTGCACGGTCTGCACTACATCGGCGACAAGCTGGCGCTGCTGGCCGCCATGACCCGCTCGCTCACACCCACCGGAACCCTGGCCGCGCAATTCGACCCGGCGCTGATCCGCCATCCCGACGGCACACCGGCCACGCGAAAAGTCCTGGCGGAACTACGCAAATCCGACTTCACGTACGACGCCCGCCACCACCGCCTCACCGCCGGGGCATCTCGTCCGGCGCGGTTCTCCGCCACCTACCTCGGGGCCGACGACACGACCGGCCCCGGCTACACCGGACAGCCCGCGGTCGCCTCGTACTACCGCTGGGAGGGCTCCCACTAGGCGCGCCGCCGTATCGGTCGTCCCGCCTCCCGGGAACGCCACGTCGCCGAATCAATCTGCCGCCCCGACACTCTCACGGTGTCATGCATCCGCGCGCGCACGCCCGACAGAACCCCGCGAACGCCCGCGTCGAATATCCTGTATCGGTGGCGGCTCGAATGCGCGACGACGACCTGAACCCGCGCCGGCTCTTCGGTCTGCTCTTCGCCGCTGCCTCGGACCTGGGTTACACCATTCTCCCGGTCGGCCCCGACGAGATCATGGTGTCCGACAACGACAGCATGACGACCCTGACCCTGGAGCACATTCGCCGCCGCCTGCTCTTCGAACCGGCCGATCACTGGCCCGCGATCGTCAGCGACCACCTCGGCACCGTGGTCGCGGCCACCGCGGTCGACCGCGACGCACCCCTGGAGGTGCACAGTTTCCCGGCCATGCGCGCACTGCTCAGAACCCGCGTCTATCCCGCCGCGGCCGCCGCCCGCAATCTGGTGTGGCGTGAATGGGCTCCCGGCCTGATCCAGCGCCTGCTCATCGACAAGGTGCACACGGTGATGCCCGTCGAACGCGCCTGGACCCACGAATGGCCGCCCGACACCGAACTTTTCACCCTGGCCGAGAACAACGTGCGGGCCGACGGCGACGTATCCCTCGCACCCCTGCCCCTGGGCGATTTCGACGCGCTGGCCACGAACCTGCCGATCTTCCGCATGGCGGGCTCGGAGTACCTCACGACGAATCTCCGCTGGCTCGACGACTACCCCGTAGTCGGCCCCGCCGGCGCCCTCTTCACCGCCCCCGCCCGCCAGCGCGTCTACTGCCACCCCATAACCGACCTGGAGGTCTTACGCGCCCTCCTGGTCCTGGCCCGCTTCGGCACCCTGGTCTACGAAACCGACCCCTGGCCGGTCAGCCCCTGGCTCTACCACTGGCACGAAGGCCGAATAGACCTGGCCGCCACCACGAACCACGTGAACAATCAGGGCGAGGTGACCCCGACCCCGGTCTTCGAAACGTTCCTCGGCACCTTGGGCCGGACCACGGATTCGTGATGCCGACCCGTCAGCCAGGGGTCTGCCCGCATGCCCTGATCCGGCGCCGGACCGCATCGGGATCGTCGTGATTGCCGACAACGAGGTGTATCGGCAGCGGGAATCGCTCGAGCAGCTCTCGCAGCTGGTCGTACGC
Source organism: Nocardia sp. NPDC005978 (assembly GCF_040614455.1). Taxonomy (NCBI): domain Bacteria; kingdom Bacillati; phylum Actinomycetota; class Actinomycetes; order Mycobacteriales; family Nocardiaceae; genus Nocardia; species Nocardia sp. NPDC005978. The sequence continues at coordinate 20,756 of NZ_JBEXUS010000011.1, read as the reverse complement.
GGCGCGATGACCGAACTCCACGAGGTCGCCGGTGATCACGACGCAGTCCGGGCGTGGATCGAGTGACAGGACCCGTCCGAGCGCGAGATGCAAACCGGCGGCGGGGGCGGCGGACAACGCGTCGGCGCGCAGATGCGGATCACTCAAATGTGCGAGCAGCACGGTCCCTCCCGATGCCTCGGATCGCAGCCTAACCCGGGGCCGGCGGCCGCGCCGGGCAGCGCGGGCGCGGCCGCCTACGGTGGCAGCCGTGCCAAATGTGGTTGCCGCGCACCGAGCCGGCCCGGCAGGATGCGGCCGTGACTACCTCGCGTACCGACGTGCTGCGTGACCAGTTCGAGCTGGTGTGGGCGTTGCTGGACTACCACCTCGAGCGGCTGGACGACCACGACTTCGGTTGGGAACCGGCCCAACTGACGTGGACGGTTCGGGCGGACGGGAACGGCGGCTGGGTTCCGGACTGGGCCGATTCCGAGCCGGATCCCATCCCGGTCCCGACCGTCGCGTGGCTCACCTGGCATATCGGGTGGTGGTGGACCGTTGCGATCGACCACGGGCGGCATCGGACTCCGCACGAGCGCACCGAGATTCGCTGGCCGGGGCCCGGGTCCGCGACCATCGAATGGTTGCGCGACCTGCGTGCGCAGTGGCTCGACATCCTGGACACGATCACCGACGCCGAGCTCGACGCCCCGGCGGAGTTCCCGTGGCCGAGCGACGCCGGTAAAGCGGTGGCGCACGCGGTCGCCTGGGTCAACGCCGAGTTGATGAAGAACGCCGCCGAGATCGGTCAGCTGCGACTGCTGCGCGCCGCGAACACCGATGGGGGCGAGGCTATCCCGCGCTGATGACCCGGCGCGGACTCGCCGGAAAATTCTCCTCGTCGAACAGCACCCATTCGCTGACCGCGATCTCGTACAGCCGGGAGGCAGCGTCGGGCATCGCGCTCAGCACACCACCCGCCCTGGGCCAGCGCGCGGCGAAGGCGGCGGCCACGTCGTCGTTGCCCGTCCCGGGCAGCTCCCGCGCGACACCGGTGAACGACACGCCCCGCCCGGTCAGCCCGAGCTCGGCCGGCGGGTTGTCGATGATCGCCCCGGCCACCGCCGGGTTCCCATCGATGTTCTTCGAGTGCAACCGATCCCGGCGCGAGATGAAATGCAGCCGATCCGGCCCGAAGCTCGGCAGGTACCACACGCTGCACACCCGGGGCGTGCCGTCGTCGCCCACCGTGGCGAGCTGCATGAGCCCGCCCCCGGCGACGTACTCCTCGAGCAGTCGGCGTTCCTCCATCGCTACACCGTAGCCGCGCGCGACCGCGCCGCCCGCCACCTCACGCCGCGACGGCGAACTCCCCCTCGCACACTCCCGCGAGGAAGGCGGCCCACACCGCGCCGGACACGGCGAGCATCGGCTGCCGCGCCGGGTCGTTGGCGGGATCACGCAGGTATTTGCTGTCGCGAATGAGCACCAGATCCCCGTCGAAGGCAACCTCGACGCAATTGGGACCGTCATTGGACCGCGACGACTTGAACCAGACTCTGTTCGAGTTGTCTCGGATCTCAATGCCGCACATGATTTTCAGGCTATCGTATCGGCGGTTCGCTCTATAAGACTCAGCGAGTCCGCCCGGCTGAGCGCCCGTTCCACCTGCTGCCCGAAAATGATGCGCAGCTCGCGCACCCGTGCCGGATCGTCGATGATGCCGTGCGTTGCAACCGACTCGTGCCACGCCAGCGCGGGCAGGACCGAACTCTCGAACTCGATCAGATGAAACGGCGAGCCGCTCAGGATCGGACGCTGAGCCGCCGCGAACGGAACGACACGGATATCGATGCGGGCGCGGTCATCCCGCATCAGCGCGGCGAGATGCCGCAACTGATCTCGCAGCACCGAAGGACCGCCCGTCTCCTGCACGAGCGCCGCTTGGCTCAACAGGGCGGTGAATTGCAGCGGATCGTCATCGGTGAGTCGTCGCTGCCGCCGCATGCGCGCCTCGATGTACCGCTCGGCATCGACGGGACGGATACGGGCGATATCGGACGCCATGATCGCCCGCGCGTAGTCCTCGGTCTGCAACAGCCCGGGAATCAGCAGCCCCTCGTAGCTCGAGATCGCTTGCGCGCCATGTTCGAGGCCGAACAATCGCCGGTTCTCGTCGCTGTACAGCGCGGAATACTCCGACCACCAACCTCGTTCGCGCGCGATGCCCCGGAGCTCGTGCAGCAGCTTGCGCTGTTCCTCGTCGATCCCGAACAACCGGATCATGCCCGCGAAATGATCGTCGGTCAGCGCGCGCCGATCACTCATGATCTGCCACCAGTGATTTCGCGAGATCTTGAGCGCCTTCGCCGCCGTGTCCACATCGATGTTGAGCTGTTTTCGCCACTCGTTCAACCGAAGCGAGAGTTCCCATCGAGCCACCGTCGGTGACTGCGGTGCCATAGCGCGCTCCTTCTACGGGGTCCCCGCAATCGTACAACTCGGACCGATTCGCGGATGAGTGTTGTTCTGACAACTTGTCAGAGGTACCGTCAAAAGTGCTTCCAGCAGCATCGATCAGGTCAAGCGTCCGAGAAAAACCAAGGGCTGGAACTCAACTCACATCTCCAGCGAACGCTCCAGCAACACTTCCGCAGCAGGAGTACAGCCGATGAACCCCCTCCCGCCCCTCGCCTACGGATACCTCCGACTCGACCTGCTCGACGCGAGCGCGATCGAGAGCCATCGACGCCGGCTATCCACCGCCGCACGCGAACTCGGCTGCGAGCTGGGCACCGTCTTCCTCGAGCCGCATCCGCGAGACGAAACGGTCCCCTCCGCGTTCCTGGACCTGCTGCACGAATGCCGGCGAGCCCAGGCGCGCACCGTCATCACCCTGTGCGGGCACCTGACCGGCCTCCCGGTTCCGCACGACTGCCTGCTCGGCGTCCTCGCCGACCGCGCCGCCGCCACCGTCTGCGAGGTGAATCCGTGACCAGCGCATACGGAATCGTGCGCAGCGACAGATCGGGCGAGGACACCGGCGACCACATCGGCGCGCTGCGCCGTTTCGCCCGGCACCACGGATTCGACCTGCGCGCCATCCTCGTCGAACCCTGCGACAAGGATTTCAGCCTGCTGCTCGCGACCTTCGCCCCATCTGGAATCCGGGCCGTCATCGTCCCGGACGTCCTGCACGTCTCGGGCTGGCTCGACGCCATGCGGCAGGACGTGGATGTGTGGTCCTTGACGCCGATCGGGCACTGGCCGCGAAATCCGCTGTCCGGCAAGCCTGTCGAGTTCATCCCCGGTATAGATCGCTGATCGAGCAGCGGCCGGGATCACCGAAACCAATCATGGAACGACCGGAGAGAAGGTGGCGGAGATGCTGCACGGTTGGCTGCTCTTCGTGATCGGCGTGGGAGTTGGCGCTCTCGGCGCATGGCTCGCGACCCTGGCACGCGCCATGCCCGCGCGCGAGGAGTGGACCGTGGAGGCCATTCGCTCGCGCATCGAACGCGAACGCTCCATCATCCGGACCCCGCACGCCGCGCTACCGACCGGCCGTCACGCGGCGTGAATCATGCTCGCCCACTCGAATACCCGATGCGCCATAGTGCGATTCACGATCGACCCAGCGCGCCGTTGAACATGCCGCCGGGCGAAGCGAGGCCGGCCGCCGAATGCGGGGATGTCGATGCCGTACTCGCGCCCGCGGCGACCGCGCGGGTGGTGGCCGCAGCGGGTCCGACAGTCACGGTTGCACTGCCGGTCCAGGCCAGGATGCACAACTCACGCATCCAGCGTCATCGGCAGATCGAAGTGCGGAAACACCTCGGCGGGCGGGAAGTGGGTGAGCATACCCACGCCCTCCCCCGCGAGACCGAGTACGAGCAGCCCCGTGGCACGGAAACCCGAGTCACCCGCGAGCCTGGCGTAGACCCCGAACGCCGGACCACCGTTCGCACGCGTACCCATGAGCCGCAACGGATTCCGATCCCGGAATGCCGGAACCCCGCGCAGGAACTCCGCGATCACCTCTCGGCCCTGATACTGGTGCGGCCACGGCGGCATGGTGAGCCACGCGTCGTCGGTCAGCAGCGCCACGACCGCATCCACATCGCGCGCCGAATACGCGGCCGCGAACCGCCGCGTCAACTCCCGCTCGGTGTCCGAACCACGCCCGGGCGGATCCACCGGCTCGGCATCGCCGTGCAGCGTCGCCCGCGCGCGCTGCAACGTGGCCTTCACCGCGGTGGTCGTGGTGCCGAGCATGTCGGCGACCTCGGATCCACTGAACTCCAGCGCATCCCGCAGCACCAGCACCGCGGTCTGGCGCGGCGGCAACCGCTGCAATGCCGAAATAAATGCCACCCCAACCGATTCCATTGCCTGATAGCTCTTCTCCGGGTCGAGCAGGCTGTCCGGAAACGGCTCGAGCCAGCCCACGTCCCCCGCCCGCGTGGGCTCGGGAACCTCGAACGGCAACGGCGGCGGGGGCCGGCGGCTCGCGTCCCGCCGGGCGTTCGAACAGCGATTCGTGGCGATCCGATACAGCCACGTCCGCACCGAGGAGCGCTCCTCGAACTCCGGCAGCGCTCGCCACGCCGCCAGCAGGGTCTCCTGCACGACGTCCTCGGCATCGTGCAGCGACCCGAGCAGCCGATAGCAGTGCACCCGCAATTCACCCCGATAGGGCGCGGTGAGCTGCGCGAACGCCAGCTCGTCCCCGCCCCGCGCAGCAGTCAATGCCTCGGTCATGCCGCCATCGTGACATCTGTGGCCGACATTCGCCGGGACGCCACCGGTCCGTTCGAGGGCGGGTCGGTGTCTATACCGATGACCGCTTCTCACCGATCGAATCGAGACCGACATGATCACCAACGACAGCCCCGCCGTCCGCGTCGCCCTGGAGTACTTCCACGCCTGGACCGGTAAGGACATGGACACCGCGATGAAGTACGTCGCCGAGGACATCGTCTGCGACGCCCCCGCGGGCCGCATCGAGGGCGCGGCCGCCTATCGCGCCTTCCTCGAGCCGTTCAGCCAGATCCTCGTCGGCGCGACGATGTTCGCCGCCTTCGGGAACGACACCACGGCCCTGGTCATGTACAACACCTCGACCCTCCCGGTCGCCGACGGCCCAGGGGCCGAACTCGTCACCGTTGTCGACGGCCGAATCACGCAGAGCCGCTTCATCTTCGACCGCCTGCCGTTCGAGGCCGCGAGGTCTGCGGCACACTGATTGCGAACGATGCCGGGCTCCGGATCCACCGGGGCCCGGTGTCCTCGGGCATCGGCAATCGGAGGCGCGGTGAGCTTCTGGACCCTCATCGGCTGGCTGGCGTGGAGCGCGAGCTTCGTGAACATCGCCGCCGTCTGCCTGCAATTGCGCCGCATGTGGGCCTCGCGCAGCGCCGAGGGCGTCTCGCTCGGCATGCTCGCGATCTTCGTCTACGTGCAGTCCGTCTTCTGCCTGGTGGGTTTCCACGAGCGCCAGTGGGCGCTGTTCTACGGGATGCTCGGCAGTTTCGTGACCACCTGTCTCACGATCGCGGTGGCGGTTCGCCTGCGCAGGACGGGCCATCCCGATCAGGCGGGCACGAGCGGCTCGTAGCAGTCGTAGTTGCGCTGGGCGATGATCTTCCCCTCCCGGAATTCCAGCACCGTGGCGATGTGCGCCCGCATGACATGACCGACCGGCAGGTCCCGCACCGGCACCGCCAGCGTCCCGGTCCAGAGCACCTCCAGCACGACCTGCTCGCCCATCGCGATCGTGTTGAGCACCTCGAAGTTCTGCGCGCTCAAGCCTTTCCGCCCCGCCGCCGAGGCTGCCTGCACCTGGTCGAGGCTGCGCATGTTCCCCTGCGGGAACAGCGCGTTCGGCAGCTCGTGGTGGGTGAAATCCGGGTGGAAGAACGCGGCCAGCTCGGCTCCGCCCGCGAAGTCCGACACCGCCCGGTGGTAGCGCAGCGCGATCTCGACATTGGGATTCTCGATGTTCGACATATTCACAACCATAGTTGCACAACTAAGGTTGTGCAACGCAGAATGTCCCCATGACCGCCGACCTCGATCCCCGCTCGCTCGACACCGGAACCCTCGCGCTGTTCGCGGGCCAAGCCGCCGCGGCACAGGTTCAGGCGTCCTTGAGCGAGGACGGCTTCGGCGATCTGCGCATGTCACACGGCTACCTCTTCCAGCACCTGATCGTCGGCGAGCCCACCATCACCGAACTGGCGACCCACCTTTCGATGACCCAGCAGGGCGCGTCCAAAGCCGTCGCCGAGCTCGAACGCCTCGGCTACTGCGAACGCACGCCCGACCCCTCGGACGCCCGCATCCGGCGCATCCGCCTGACTTCCCGCGGCCGCGCCGCTGTCGCCGCCGCCCGCCGCGCCCGCGCCGCTCTCGAAACCCGACTCGCGGCACGGTTCGGTGAATCGCATCTCGCGGCACAGCGCACGTTCCTCACCGAACTGCTCGCCGAACTCGGCGGGATCGAGGCCGTCGAACGCCGGGCGGTGCTCCCGCCCCACTGATCGCGATCCCGGTTTTCCGGCGCGTCGCGCACGACTTGCCTTGCCGGGACATCGATTTCACCCGAACCGCTTGACCGGACCGGGCGCGTCGCCGGACCATCGAAACTCAGCACGGCCGGCGAGAGCGAAGCGAGAAGCCGATGAACAAGACCAGCTTGAACAGCGGCAATCTGCTCCCGCCCGCCGGGACGAACAAGGGGTCCGCGCTCGCGTCGGGCAACTTTCTGCGCGTCGGTGACTACTTCTTCAAACAGGGCCCGCTCTCGGGTTTCTACGCGGTCCTGCAAGCCAACGGCGACCTGCGGTTCTATTTCGCGCGCCCCGGGGCGACCGGCGGGGCCTACGCCGACATCGACCCGAATCAGCCGTACTACTCCGCGGTGGGCGACGCCGGTTCCGCGCACATCGACCCGAAGTGGAAGTTCAATCCCGCGCAGACCAACGGCCAGTACTTCGCGACCATCCAGAACGACGGCAACTTCGTCATCTATCGCGGGACCGGGCCGTCGGACAACAAGGGTCCGTGCTGGGCCACGAACACCTGGCAGCGCGGCCCCGGTCCGAAGTACTGGGCGGTCTTCGCGCCCGACGGCAACCTCCAGATCGGCTCCGCGCCCGAGGGTGTCGTGCCGGACAACGGGTTCGACCCCGCGTTCATCACCTGGAACTCGAGCCAGAGTTACGCGGCGACCCGGGTGACGACCGGCAACACTCTGCAAGCCGGACAATGGATTTCACGCAACACGCTGCTGCCTTCGGGGAACGGCAAATACGGTCTGACGCTGACCGACACGGGTGCGCTCACCCTGGTGTGCGGCACCCCGCCCGGCAGCGGCATCCAGACCACGCGGCAACCGTACTGGAGCAACCGCGTCACCAAGCCCGCGTTCCCGTGCTTCGCTGTCATGCAGACCGACGGCAACCTCTGCGTCTACAAGGGCACGGACCCCGGTCACAATCAGGGCCTCTACTGGGCGATCTCGACCAAGGCCCGCCCGCAGGGCAGCTACGTCACCACCATCACCGACGATGGCACCCTCGCGGTCTATTCCGGCTCCGATCCGTCCACCGCCGCACCCTCGATCTGGAACAACGCGGCCCCCGCCAACCCCACCGACGCCGTACTGACGATCGTCTCGGGCAACAACCAAACCGTGCACGGCGGCGGCATAGGCAACGACTGGACCTCCGCCGCGCCCCTGTCGGTGAAATACGGCCGGGCGAACGGCGTGCCCTTCCCCGGCGTCCAGATCTACTTCGCCCCCTACAACCCCCAGGGCCAGGCGATGCGGATCTCCTTCGACGGCAATTCCGAACAGGCGTACGCCTCATACTCCACCGACAACACCGGCGTGGCCACCACCCCGAAGGTCTGGGTCTTCATCCTCAGCACCGCCGGCACGACGTTCGACATCCGCGCGGCCATCGGCTCCTATCGCGGCGATCCCCACATCGACTTCATCATCCACGGGCTGGATCCGTAGCCGGTCGATTCGGCTCGGGAATGCGGCTGTGCATTCCCGAACCGGCCGGCGCGCGGGCGAAAACGATTTGTCTCGGTACAGGCCCCACCGCCACTATCGCCTGTATGGACCTCGAACTCTCGCCTGCTCTGGCACCGGGCGTCGGCCCTCCGCAGCGAATCGAGTTGGAGGGCCTGCTGCTACGCCGCTGGCAGCCGGAGGACCTGACCGCACGGGTCGAGGCGCTCACCGAATCCTACGAGCACATCCACCCGTGGATGGAGTGGCTGGCCGAACCCCCGACCGTTGCGAAGCAGCGCGAGTTCGATGAGACCGTCGCCCAGGGCTGGCCAACGCACGACCGCGCCTTCAACTACGGGATCTTCGACGGTGACGGGACCCTGCTCGGCGCGATCGGCCTCCACGACTGCCTCGGCCCACCGGCGCTGGAAATCGGCTACTGGTGCCATGTGAAGCACACCGGGCGCGGCGTGGTCACCCGCAGCGCGGGCGAGCTGACCCGAATCGCATTGGCGCTACCCGGCATAGAGAGCGTCGAAATCCACTGCGACGAAGCCAACGTCCGCAGCGCCGCGGTCGCGCGCCGACTCGGCTATCGCCTCGACCGCATCGAACCCCGCGTGCAAAGCGCTCCGGCCGAATCCGGGCGCGGGATGTTCTGGGTGAAAGAGCGATAGCCGACACGAAAAGCTCAGAACCACACGATTTCTCCACAGCTGGCAACCAATTCGAACATATCCGGTCGATACCGTTACCGCGTGTTTGCTCGTGACAAATCGCGGAATCGCTTGACCCCCTTCGCATACGCACTACAGCTCGTTGCGGTCGGCGCGTTGGCTGTGGCATGGCTGGCGATCGGCCGCGCACTCTACTCGGAGTCGGGAGCCGATCCGGGGGTCAAGCTCGAGGCGGGTGGCCGGTTCGCGGCCAACTTCACCGTCTACTGGCCATTTCTGTTGGTCGTCAGCCCGCTGGTGTTCCTCACCGCCATTTTCGGCCTGCTGCCCTACCGATTCGCGCCCGGCGGCGCCATCGCGGGCGGGCTGATCACCAGTTTGTTCGCCCAGTTCGTGGGAGCCGAGCTACACCTGTTCGGGTTCGAGCCCGGAATATCGGAACACCTCGACACGAGCCTCGCCGCGTCGTGTGTCGCGCTTGCCACCGCGTTCGCGGCGGCCTGCCGCCACTTCTACGACGGCCGGTCCGGTCGGACACGTGCCGCCTGGGTGCGGGGCGGAGCGGCACTCTCGGTCGCGTTCGTCACCGCCGCGATGCTCACGATTCCGCCGCTGATCGGGGGCAGCGGAACCCCGTCCGGCGTCCTGGCCGATCGCGTCACCGACCGCAATTGCGGGAGGAATTGGTCGGACTGGATCGACGCGACGCGAACGACCGTCTACGCGGGTGACGCCAAGCAGACGGATCCGCCGAAAGATGTTCCCGACAAAGCGTTCGGGGTCGTGGTCACGCTACGAACCGGCGCAGGCAAGGTAGAGACAACCCCGCCCACCGCGATCTCGTTCCGCGACGACGAGCCGCTACGGCCGGATCCGCCGAACAGCGTGGTGTTGCTGCACCGATCCGGTACAGGCAACACGTTCGCGTTCACCGAGTTACGCGATCCGACGTGCGAGGCCGGCGGTACCCGGGTGGTTTCGGCGAGCTACAAATACGCGGACTACGGCACCGCGAGCGGGAATCGAATAGAGGGCAGGGTGACCCGCGGCGACTAATGCCCGCAACTCCACACGCTCTGCGGCGCGGCACTGATCACACCGAAGTTCAGCCCGGTCAACCGCGCGATCATCTCGAAGACAAATTCCTCGTCCACAGGCTCCGGCGCCGAAGCCTCTTCCGGCAGCGGTTGCCCGTGCTCATCAACGACCTCCCCCTCGGCGTAAACGATGCGTCGTACCGGGACCCCGCCGATGTACCAGGCGAACCCGTGCACGGTCGAAACACTGTTGGTCACCCACGCCAGCACCCGGCCGCTGCACGAAAGCGCCTGCACTGCGGCGTCATCGAAGACCACACGGAATTGCGGATCAGCAATACAGGTCCACCCGCCCACCGACGAAACCCCGTAGTCACGCGGCTCCGTGAACACCGCGTCGAACTCGACGAACTCCCCCACCTCGAACGGCCGCCCGGGCAGCCCTGCCACGTCGACAACTCCCTCCAGGGTCAGCCCCTGCACCTTCCACCCCACACCCATCTCCTTTCCACGGTTCCTCGGGCGAGGCTAGGGCAAACCTCCGACAGACCTACACCGATGAAGTCGAGGCGGATGACCGCCGATGAGCAGTCCGAATCTCCCAGCACGGAATCAGTCGGTGGCGGTCAGCGCCAGACGGGCGATATGTGTACTGGAGACCAGGACGATCTCTGTCCATTTGTTGGCGTAATAGCTCTCCGGCCGAGTATCAACCTGGGCGGCGACTCGTACCGCCCCGATAAAGCTCTCGATGGCATTTGCGAGTGCCTGAACATGCGAATCGACGGCGTCTTCGTCCTCGGTCAGTCCACCCGGTGGATACACCGCACCGAGGACGCTCCGGAAATCGTCCGCCCAGCTGCACCGCGTACCGATCGCACGCACACTGACAACCGGATCCGACACCACACGGCGCACATGGTCTGCTACCGGAATGCGATGCGGCAGTCGATGCTCGCCCAGGGCGACGACAGGGTCGAGGAGAATGCTGACGCTGTGGTCGCTGGCGGAGATCGCCTTTTCGAGCTGTCGCGCCGCGGCTGCCACAGCGGCGCGCGGGTTTTCGCGTGTCAATCCGTTGCGGTGGGTGTTCGAGCGCTTCTTCACAGGGTAAGTATCAATCGCGGTCGGTAGCGAGGCTGCGCTCAGCCTGTGGACGTTGTCCAGCCGGCCCACTCCAGGTGGGCCACTCGCTGGACCACCTCGCCTTGCCGGGCAGGTGGCGGGCGTGCCCCTAGGCTTGGGCGCATGACGCTCGACCAGGTCGTCACCGAACTCTATGGACTCCCGCCCGCCGAGTTCGTACCCGCCCGCACCGAGCGGGCGCGGCAGGCCCGCGACGCCGGGGACAAGGCCCTGGCCGCCGCCATCGGCAAGCTGCGGCGGCCGACGGTCGCCGCGTGGGCGCTGAATCTGCTCTCTCGTGAGGCTGGCGAGGATGTCCGCGCGGTCGCGGAGGTGGGCGAAGCCCTGCGCGACGCGCAGCGGCGGCTGTCGGCGGACAAGTTGCGCGCGCTCACCACGCAGCGGCAGCAGGTGGTCAACGCCGTCACCCGCAAAACCGCCGAACTGGCGGCGGGCCACGGCCAGCGCCTGACCGAATCCGTCCTGCGCGAGGTCGGCGCGAGTCTGCAGGCGGCGCTGGCGGATCAATCGGTCGCCGACGGGCTGCGCGCCGGAACGCTCACCGCCGCAGCCACCTACGAGGGATTCGGTCCAGCCGCACTGACCGCGGTTCCCGGTGCGGGACATCGCGGCAGCGAAACGCACTCGGCGACAGACGATTCCACCGAGAATCACACCGAAAAGCCAGCCGCGCGCACCAAACGCCGCCCCGAATCCGAGGCCGAAGACAAGCCCGCTCCCGACCCGCAGGCCGAGATACGGCGCGAGCTCGAGCAGATGCTCACCGAGGTCGAATCCGCCCGCGCCGCCGTAACTTCCGCTCGATCCGACCACGACGCGGCCGCAGCGGACCTGGCAGAACTCGTCGGCCGGGTCGAAACCCTCCGAGCCGAGCTGACCGAGGCCGAACAGCGCCGCCGATTCACCGCGGCCACCGAGCGAACCACACGCGAGGCTCTCCAGCGCGCGCAGAAACACCTGGACGGCGTGGAACGACGCGTGGACGGCGCCCGCAAACGTTTGACTCCCGGGGTCTGAACGGACCCGCGCCGTCTCGAGCCGGCGCACCGATGGAGCCGGCGAAGTTGAGCCGATGTGTTCGCGCTCGCGTCCGCGAATGCCAAGCGCTGCAAGCCGCTACGGGTCCTCGGCAACCCGTGGAACGCGACCGATCCTGGCCGCCGACGGGGCAAAAACCTCCGGCGGCCAGGATCTGATGAGCGCTACAACCCGGTGCCGCTCAGGACTCGGGAATCAGGTCGGCAGCCTCCTGCAGAACCTTCTTGTACAGCCCGTCGAGGTCCTCGTACCGGCTGTTCGCCGCCTCGAGTTCCGTCTGCAGTTCGGCGATCTGCCGTTCGAGACCCACCACCTTGACGTCCAGCTCGCGGTTCTTGTTCTGCTCCTCGAGCAGCGCCTGTTTGATGTCGTCGTCGTGCTCGCTCATGGTCTCTCCCGCTAGTCTCGGGCCGGTCCGCCCGACCCAGCGGCAACTCTAGAGCGTCACGGCCGCTCAGGACATCCGTTGCACCACAAACACATCGGATCGCAAACCGTCTGGCTCGACCCGGCGTTCTCGGTCCCGCTGCCGCCCCGCGCCCGCGCCCGCGACGAACTCGGCGGGCGGCCGCGCTGGTCCGCGACGGCTCAACTACCCGAGGACCCGCTACCGCTCGACGGGAAACCGCTACCGCTGGAAGGCATTCCGGTCGGGGCCTGCCATCCCACCGGCAGATCGCCGATCCGGATACGTTGCGGATGGTCGCCGACCGGAATCGACACGATCTTGCTTCCGGTAGCGAAGTCGATCGCGGTCACCTGATCGGCGGCACTTTCGGAGATGACGCACGCCTTGCCGTCGCCGCTGACCGTGGCCGTGGCCGTGGCCGTGGCCGTGGCCGTGGCCGGGAAGCGACCATGCCGCAGTCGGTGTGGCGGATCAGATGGTTTCCGTGTTGCCGATTTCGTAGAAGATTTCGCGCGGAAGGCAGCGATCTGTGCGCTGTGCCCGCGGGTGGTTCGATGTGGGAATGTCAGAGCTCGTGGTCGGATTTCAGGTTGGTCAGCGGGTCACCGTCATGGAGGGGCCGTTCATGACTCTCGAGGCGGTTGTCATGGAGGCCGAGGAGAACTCGACGACCGCCAAGGGCGGCATCGTGATCTTCGGAAAGACTGTGGGCGTCACTTTGACGATCGGTGCGGAATCACGCGTGATTGCGGAGCTCGATCGTTCAGAGGAGATCGCCAGACACGCGGGCGCGACTCGCTATTACGGCATTGTGGGCCGAGTCGTGGCCGGCGCCGACGCAGGGCGCTGTATCCGAGTCGACAGGATGCAGGACTTCGCCGAAACACCAGAGGAGCGAGCGCTGGCAAAAGGCGACATGATCCGAATTGCCGATGACCCCGCCATGGAGATCGCCTGCCGCTGTGAGTGGGTGGAGGACTGGGCCGCGGTGGAGGAGACCCTTCTTCGTGATGGCCACCGAGTGGACTGGCACATGTGAACGCCCCACTTCGAACTCCCGCCTCAACGCCTCAATGTACGGGGAATATGGGACGTATCGGGGGCTAGCATGGCGCGCGTGTGGTTCAAAAAGTACGTGATCGTGTTCGGGGTGCTGTTGGTGTTGTCCTGCGGGCTGTGGGTGTTCGCCAAGTGGGCGGAGAATCCCGCCTTGTTCGACTTCTCGGACTGTTCGGGGGCCTACTGTCCGCCGGAGGTGTACCAGTCGCTCGCCGCGCAGCCGACCGTGACGACGGAGCCGGCTTGGAGCGAATCACTCACGGCTTCATCGGTTTCGTGCTGTCGCTGATCTGAAGCCACGCGGGCATCCGTTTCTGCCGATTGGCGTGTGCGTCAGTCCACTGGCAATACCCAATGCAGATACGGTGTTGCCGTGGAACAGCGCTTGAGTAAGGGCGATGGTTGCGAGCTACCTGCCATCGCAGTACACCTGCTGACCGACGATCCGCAACCGGGCATCGCTCTGGTCGAATTTGTAGATGCACATGGCCGACCGCACCAACTGGTCGGCAAGACAGCCTACTTCGGCGGATTGACTGGAACCGTTGCGTATCCATGCCCTACCAGCATTGAGTGCACGCTCGAGGACATCGAAGACGACATAGCCACGGTCAGTACACGGTGGTTGTCCGGCGGTCCCGACCATCTGCGTTTCGTCTTCGAGGTACGACTGGAGGTTCTTGATCCGACCGACCATAGACCGCCGACTAGTTGACCCTCGCGTCGTCGACGTCCGCGTCTACCGATGATCAAGCGAACTGACGAGCACGGCCCTGCCCATCGCAATCGGTCAGGGCCGTTGCCACGCAACGCACTTCATTGCCGCTGATCGCGCTGGTTGCCGGCCATCGTGAGCACCGCCGAGAGTCAATGGGCGGAACCGATCTGTGGCCAGGCGGGAATGCGCTACGGCTGATGAGCGGGTGGTTGCAGCCGGCCTGCCGCACCGGCAGGACCGATGTCCGGGTTGCCGGAGACCGTCTCTACACCGCCCTCCTGATGTACTTGCGAAATGCCTCGACTGCGACGCGCGTGGACGGTGGCACTGCACGCGGGGGCATGCCGTGCACGGCGTCAGTTCCTAGTGCCGCCGAGATATCCCCTGGGTGTCGTGCCGACCGTTCGCCGGAAAGCCGCCAGAAACGCGCTGGCCGTCGCGTATCCGACGCTGTGCGCCACACGGGATACCGGTTGCCCCTCGGCGAGCATCACGAGCGCCGCCTGCAGCCGCGCGTGAGTGCGCCAGCGGTCGAAGCTCATACCGGTGTCTTGGACGAACAGGCGAGTCAGCGTCCGCCTGCTCACGCCGACCGCGCGGGCGTGCGCCTCCAGTCCGCGCGGATCGGCGGGATCTTCCAGGAGCGCGTCTGCGACCGCCCGCACTCGTTCATCGACGGGGAGCGGCACGTCGATCGGCGTCGCGGGCAGCGGTTGCAGGAGATCCAGCACGACCGCCTCGGCGCGGCGGCGCGCATCGTCGGCCAGATCATCCTTACCCAGGTGGGCGATCAAGTGCGCCAGCAGCCCGTCGACGCGCACAGCGGTGGGCTCGGTCCAGGTCACGTCACAGCGGTCCGGTTCGAAGTAGAGACTGTGCAGCACGGCATCGCGCGTCGCGCCGGTGCGATGCACAACCCCGGCGGGAAGCCACAGCGCCAACGTCGGCGGTAGCACCCAATTCACTTGTCCCGCAGCAACACCGAGAACTCCGCTCCGCGTCCAGGCCAGTTGGTGCTGTGGGTGGTAGTGCGTGTGGGTCCATTCACCCGCGAGCAGGGGAAAGCTTCCCACGACAATGGCACCGACTCCGGCGGGTGCGGGTTCGAAAGCAGGCTCGAGCACCCCACCAGACTATGTCCCCAACACGATAAAACATGGCCCTGTGACGTATAGCGGCCAAGGTCCGGCCTTACCTACCGTCGTCTCATGACTCCGATCTCGACCCGGACGCCCGACACACCACCCGCAGCCAGGCGCCGGAGTACGGCCCTAATCGTGCTGTGCCTGGTGCAGTTCATGCTCAACCTGGACGACAACGTGGTGAGCATCGCGCTCCCCACCGTCCGCGCGGAACTCGGTTTCGGCTTCGCCGGGCTGGCCTGGGTGGTCAACGGATACATCCTGGCCTTCGGCGGGTTCCTGCTACTGTCCGGCCGGATTGCCGACCTGTTCGGGCGACGACGTGTATTCCTCTGCGGTGTAGCCCTTTTCGGCGCGGCGAGCCTGTTCTGCGGATTGGCCCAGGAGCCCTGGCAGCTGATCGTCGGACGGTTCGTTCAAGGAAGCGGTGCAGCGCTTGCGAGTCCCGCGGCCCTGGCCCTGCTCACCCTGCTATATCCCGGCGGCAAGGAGCGGGCCAAGGCCATCGGCATCTGGGGAGGAGTCGCCGCGCTGGGCGCGACACTGGGACTGGTCATCTCGGGCATGCTGACCGATTTCGCCTCATGGCGCTGGGTCTTCTTCATCAATCTGCCGGTTGCCGTGCTGGTTCTGGTCGTGCTGCCGCGACTGGTCGGCGAAAGCCGCACCGAAACCTCTGCGCGAGTAGACATACCCGGCGCGGTACTGGTCGTCGCCGTACCCGGCCTGCTGGTCTACGGCCTGCTGCGGGCATCCGAAACCGGCTGGGCAAACGCGAGTTCCGTGATCCCCATCGCTGCCGCGGCGCTGTTGGCGTTGACGTTCGTCGCCGTCGAGCTACGCACCGCGGAACCGCTGGTCCCCCTGTCGTTCCTCACTTTTCGGCCGAGGGCGGTGGCCAATACAACCCTCCTGCTGTTCTCCGCAAGCTTCTACGCGATGGCATTTCTACTGATGCTGCACATCCAAACCGTCCTCGACTACAGCCCCTTCACCGCCGGTCTGAGCTATCTGCCGTTCGGCGCGGGCATTCTCACGGGCATGGCGGTCTCATCGCGTGCTGTGCGCCGGCTCGGCGAGCGATGGGCACTCGTGGCCTTCTTGCTGATCAGCGCCGCCGGGCTCGTCCTGATGTCGGGCATCGACCCGTCCGACAGCTATGTCGCAGGAATACTGCCCGCATTGCTGATCACCAGCATCGGCTGCGGAATGACCCTGCCCGCTCTGACAGTCCTCGCACTCACGGGCACTACCGAGGAGAATGCCGGCCTCGGCTCCGCCGTCGTCACATCGGTCCAACAGCTCGGTGGCGCAGTGGGCTTGGCGGTTCTCGTGACACTCGCGGAACAGCGCCGCACCACCTCCGGCTCGCTCGACCCCCGCCAGGCGGCGACCGACGGCTTCGCCCACGCGCTGACCATCTCCGCGGCGCTCGTCGCACTCAGCGCGGCACTGATAGCCACGACGCTCCGAAATACCGAGCCGGCCGAAACCGACTGATCGCGAGACTCGAAGGCAAGTGGCAGTCCCGGCCACCGAGATGGTTGCCGACCCACGAAGTCACGACCAGCCCCGATCGAACCCGCCTGTCCCCCAATACACTTCGACCCATTGACATTTAGAGACCGATTGGTTGCAATCTGCTGTGTGACCGAGACCCAGCATGTGCGGCGCACTCAGGCCGAGCGCACGGCATCCACCAAGGCAGCGCTGGTGGACGCGACGATCGCGACCATCACCGAGATCGGCTACTACCGCGCTTCCCTCGGCGAGATCTGCACCCGGGCGGGCGTGTCCAAGGGCGGGCTGTTCCGCCACTTCGACTCGCGATTGGCATTGGTCGTCGAAGTCGCCGAAGAGGTCGGCCGCCGGCACCTCGCGGGTTTTCGAGCCCTCGGTGACGCGCCCGTCGGGGAGATGCTCGCGTTGACGCGAAGCCAATCGCGCTCGCAGATCAACGCGGTCTGGTTCGAATTACTGGTCGCCGCGCGCACGGACGCCGAGCTGCGCGAGCAGCTCACCCCGGTGGCGACCCGCCTCTACGCCGCCATCGACGAGCTCGCGGTGGTGCCGTCATCGGGCGCGGGAGTCGATCCCGCGGTGCTCCGGTTGATGGGCACCTCGCTGGTGCACATGTTCGACGGCGAGGCCGTCCTGCGAGAAATCCTGCCGCGACCGGAACTCGAGGATGCACGCCTGCAAGCGGCGGTCGAACTGAGCAATGCCCTTGTCGCGCTTCGCCGTAACTACCCGTCCGTCGCCATCGAGCGATCCGGCAAGGAGAAGTAGCCCATGGCTCGAACCGAATCATCCGCGGATTACATCGTGGTCGGCGGCGGCAGCGCCGGAGCGGCGGTTGCCCGCCGGATCGCCGACGGCGGCGCCGAGGTCCTGCTACTGGAAGCGGGCGGCCGCAACGACTCCCGGCTCGTCCGCGTCCCGGGCATGGTCGGGGCGATGCACGGCGTCGGCGCGCTGCAGCGCGGTGTCACCTGGCAACCGCGCACCAGCCCGCAGCCGCATGCCGCCGACCGGCGGGTATCGCAGATGCACGGGCGCGGACTCGGTGGCGGCAGCGCGGTCAACGGGATGATCTGGTCCCGCGGACACCACCGGAACTACGACGACTGGGCCGCAGCCGGTTGCGCGGGCTGGAGTCACGCGGACGTGCTCCCGATCTTCAAGCGCATGGAGGCGTTCGAGGACGGCGCGAACGACCACCGCGGCGGCTCCGGCCCGATCGGCGTCACCCGCGCGCTCGATCTCGCCGAGGTGACCACGGCCTTCCTCGACGCCCTCGCCACGACCGCGGGAGTCCCCCACAACGCCGACTACAACGCCGCCGAACAGGAAGGCGTCTCGGTCGCCCAGTGGAACGCGGCCGGCGGACGTCGCCAGAGCTCGGCGGAGGCGTACCTGCGCGACGCGCCGCCGAACCTGCGGGTGCGCACGGGTGCGCAGGTCACGCGGATCCTCATCGACAAGGGCGCCGCGTTCGGCGTCGAGGTCGCGACCAAGCGAGGCACGGAACGTCTTGTCGCACACCAGGAAGTCATCGTGACCGCCGGTTCGTTCCGCACCGCGCAACTGCTCATGCTCTCCGGAATCGGACCGGCCGCGCACCTGGCCGAACACGGGATCCCGGTACTCGGTGACCTGCCGGTCGGTGAGGGTCTGCAGGACCACGCGGTCGTGCCCGTGGTCTACAACGTGACCGAAGGCCCCATCCTCGGTCCGGCGAAATTCGTGGCCGCGATGGCCAGGGAGCGCATTCGGCCGAACTCGACCTTCCTGGGCGGCTCCTATATGGAAGGCATCGCCCACATCAGGTCCGAGCATGCCGGTGCGCTTCCCGATCTGCAGTTGTTCGCGACCCCGCTCGGCCGTCGCGGCAAGGACGCCACGGTTCCGGGGGTTCACCCCGACATCGACGGCTCCTGCTTCACGGTCTACCTGGTGCTGCTCTATCCCGAGAGCTCGGGAACGGTTCGGCTGGCCTCGCGTGATCCGCACGCGGCCCCGGTGATCGATCCCCGCTACCTGAGCGCGTCCGCGGATCTCGACGTGCTGATGTCGGGCGTGGAGATCGTCCGCGAGGCGATGGCACACCCCGGTGCCGCGTCCTACGTCCGCGCCGAAGTCGCACCCGGCCGCGCGGGCGCGACATCGGTCGCCGTCAGAGAAGATGCGCGCCAGCGGATTTCGAGCGTCTATCACCCGACCGGCACCTGCCGCATGGGCGCGGACGAGCGCGCCGTGGTCGGCCCCGATTTGAAGGTGCGCGGCATCGAGCGGCTGCGCGTGGCCGACGCATCGGTGATGCCGTCCATTCCCGGCGGCAACACCAACGCGCCGTCGATGATGATCGGCGAGCGCGCCGCCCAACTGGTTCTGGAGGACGCATGACCCCCCTGTTCGAGGTTGCCGTGATCGGCGCCGGTATCTCCGGCCTCGGCACCGCGATCAAGCTCCGCGAGGCGGGGATCACCGACTTCGTGGTGCTGGAGAAGGCCGACGGCGTCGGCGGCGTGTGGCGGGACAACACCTATCCCGGGTGCGCGGTCGACATCCCCTCGATCGCCTACTCGTATTCGTTTGCGCCGCACGACAACTGGAGTCGCAAGTTCGCGCCGCAGCCGGAGATTCTGTCCTATCTGCGCGAGACCGCCGATCGCTTCGGCGTCAGCGAGCATCTGCGCCTCGGGGTCGAGGTTCTCGAGGCGAGCTGGGACGAGCCGCAGCGATGCTGGGTGCTCGACACCGGCGAGGGCGAGATCCGCGCCCGCTCGCTCGTCGCCGCCGCCGGTCCCTGGCATGAGCCGAGCCTGCCCGCCATCGACGGCCTCGACTCCTTCCCCGGACCGGTGTTCCACACCTCGCGCTGGGATCACGACGTCGACCTGACCGGGCAGCGGGTGGCGATCGTCGGCACCGGCGCCTCGGCGATCCAGGTGGTGCCGAGCATTGCCGAGCAGGTGGCCGAACTCCATGTCCTGCAACGGACTCCGCAGTGGGTGGTACCCAAGATGGAGCCCGCGCCGTCCCGGATCGCGCGCCGCCTGGGCGTGCATCGGCTGGGGTGGGTTCACGAATTCAACCGCCGACGTGAGGAATTGATTCTCGAACTCACCAATATCGCGTTCAACCAGCGCTGGGGGCAGGCGGCGTTCAAGTGGATCGGACGCCAGAATATTCACGCGGCGATCGATGACCCCGCGCTGCGCGCCGCCCTCACACCGGAGTGGTCGGTAGGCTGCAAACGCCTGCTGATGTCGAGCGATTACTACCCGGCGCTGGCCCGCCCGAACGTCTCGGTGGTCTCGACCGGCCTGACCGCGGTCCGCGGGAACACTCTGATCGGCGAAGACGGCTCCAAGACCGAGGTCGATGTCGTGATCATGGCAACCGGCTTCAAGATCCTCGACATGCCGATCGCGGACAAGGTCAACGGCGTAGACGGACGCAGCCTGTCGCAGCACTGGGACGGCAGCCCCCAGGCCTACCTCGGAACGACGGTCCCCTCCTTCCCGAACCTCTACATCCTCTTCGGCCCGAACGTGTCGGCCGTCGCGTCGGGTTTCCTGATCGTGGAGTCCCAGCTGCAACAGGTAGTCCAGGCCCTGACCCACCTCCGGCGCAGCGCCGCGGTGTCGCTGGAGGTCCGCCCAAATGTGATGCGGCAGTTCAACAACGAGGTCCAGGCGGCGCTCCAATCCACGGTCTACAACTCGGGCGGCTGCCGCAGCTACTACTTCGACAGGAACGGCCGCAACGGGTTCTCCTGGCCGTGGTCGGCCCGCCGCCTCCGCCGCATGACCGCCCGCTTCGATCCGTCGGATTATTTCGTGACGCGGGGGTAGTTGGGTCGTCCGGTTCCCGCCGGCGGCTGTGTTCGAAACCGAGACAGCGGTCTCAAACGCACCCTCATGCCTGCGGATTCAGGCGGTTATCGCAACACCTCATCGAGTGCTTCTGATGGTGTACGGAATCCGAGGGTTTGTCGAGGGCGGCTGTTGAGCTGG